>JACMPC010000233.1 GCA_014377705.1 Dermatophilaceae bacterium | reverse complement strand
CCGCTGACAGGTTCCAGCAGTACGTTGGCGCTCACTCGGGCCGCTGCGGCGGCCGCTGCGGCCAGGTTCTCAGCGGCCAGATCGTCCTGCTCACGAGAACTCACCTCGTCGACACGGTTGCCGTAGAGCGCGTTGAAGCTCGCCGTACCCAGCTCGGCGCCGATGCCCACAGCGATGTCGACGCTGGCGAGGAAGTCGGCTGAGCGACCCGGCAGAGACAGAAGGCCACGGTCTCCGCCGGGCATGTCCCCCGCTGCAAAGTTCAGCCCGATCAGCCTGACACCGGCGTCCCGGACGGCTCTCACGAAGCGGTCCACGGCGGCCTGGTCGGGTGTCGCCGTCGGAAACGGCCACCAGAACTCGATCGCGTCGAAGCCAGCGGACTTGGCGGCCGCCGGACGTTCGAGAAGGGGCAGTTCGGTGAACAAGATCGAACAGTTGACGAGGTAGGGCAGACCGTGGGTCACGTGATACCTCCATAATGTGGAATTTAAACTCCGTCTGGTGGAACTATTGTCGCACCGGCTAGGGCTGTCAAGCCTTGGTGTAGATTCCACATCGCGGAACCATTCATCGAGTGGGAGGGAACACCTGTGGATAGAGCGGCCGAGGCCAGCGGCGTCCAATCCATCGATCGGGCCCTGCAGTTGCTCGAGGAGCTGGCTGACGCGGGGGGGTCGATGAGGCTGGCCGAGCTCCAGGCTGTCACCGGCCTTCCCCTGCCGACGATCCACCGACTCATCCGGGCGTTGGTGCACAACGGCTACGTCCGACAGGGAGCCTCGCGCCGCTATGCCCTCGGTCCCCGGCTGATCCGACTCGGCGAGATCGCCGGGCGGGCACTGGGCTCGTGGGCCATTCCGCACCTTGCCGATCTGGTCGCGGAGATCGGAGAGACCGCCAACATGGCGGTGCTCGAGGGCGACGCCGTGGTCTACGTCGCCCAGGTCCCGTCGGTGCACGCGATGCGGATGTTCACCGAGGTCGGCCGCCGGGTCCCGGTGCACTGCACCGGCGTCGGCAAGGCGCTGATGTCGCAACTGCCTGATGACCAGGTGCTGGAGCTGCTGCGACGGACGGGGATGCCTGCCAAGACGCCACACACGCTGACCGATCCCGGCGCGTTCCTGGGCGAGTTGGACGAGGTCCGGAGCCAGGGCTGGGCCGTGGACGACGCAGAACAGGAGGCCGGCGTCAGGTGTGTCGCGGTGCCGATCAAGGGAGCCCCGGCACAGGCGGCCGTGTCGGTATCGGGACCCTCGGGCCGGGTCACGCTAGGACGCGTCGCGCAGATCGCCCCCATGCTGCAGCTGGCCGCTGAGAAGATCGCACTAGAACTGCGCGCCGACCCCATGCGCTGAGCCTCCCTCGCGCGGCACGAGCACTCCCGGCACCGTCTCGGCGGGCGCTCTCAGCGCACCACCCGGCCCGGCGGTGCGCACCCAAGCGGCCGCACACCAATCCCCTGTGATCCTTGACACGTCGGGACACAACCGGCATCCTTTCGCATAGCGGTATACAAATACCGAATCGCGGAAGGAAATGTATGCGCCTCGATGAGCTCGAGACAGGTCGGCTTAATCCCGTCGCCGCGAGGCTGTACGACGACCTTGCGCGGCACCTCTCGCCGGACCGACTCATCACCGACCTCACCCGACTCCGCACCTACGAGTGCGACGCCATCGCCGGCCATCGGGTGATCCCGGGCCTGGTCGCGTTGCCGGAGTCGACCGACGAGGTGGCCCTGGTCGTCGCCGCCTGCGCCCGCGCAGGCATCCCGTTCGTGGCGAGGGGCGCCGGGACAGGCTTGTCCGGCGGCGCCCTCCCGGTGGCGGACGGGGTGGTGATCAGCCTGGCGCGGATGCGGCGGGTCCTCGACGTCGACGTTGCGAACCAGCGGATGACCGTCGAGCCAGGGGTGACCAACTCCGACATCACCCGGGCGGTTGCGGGCCACGATCTCTACTTCGCACCTGACCCGTCCAGCCAGACGGTGTGCACCATCGGCGGCAACATCGCGGAGAACTCAGGTGGCGCGCACTGCATGAAATATGGGTTCACCACCAACCACGTACATGCGATGACCCTGGTCCTTCCCGATGCCTCGGT
>JACMPC010000232.1 GCA_014377705.1 Dermatophilaceae bacterium | reverse complement strand
GGTCGCGAGGCCCGTTGCCGTGGGACTTCCAGCCGAGAAGGCAAACGCTGCCCCAGCAGCAATGAGTGTGCCGCCGATCGCCGCCACGATGACCTGCAGCCGCTGCTTACGACCCACCTGGACCAACTTCTCCCGCCTGGACTCCTGGAACGGCAACGGAGTTGATGGTGCCATGCACCGCGCCTACGACGAATACCGACAGGCAGTGGTCAGGCCCGGCGTGCCCGCCAGGTCGATGCGCTGTGCGGCGCAGGCCCGCTCCGGTCGGCGTCGATAACGGCCGTGCGAGAGACCGCGTCGGTCACGATCCGGCGCATGAACCTGGACAGGTCGTCCTGGTTGTTCTGGGTGGATCGGTCAGGTCGTACGGGAGCCGCCGGTTTGACGGTCTGATGAATCAAGAAGAGTTCCTGGCTTGTCCTGGTTGGTGCGGCTGCGCATGCCTGCCGCCAAAGAGAAGCCTGCCTCACGCGGCCGTCGCCAACATCACCAAAATCGATGAAATCGACTGCGGTAACTGCTGAAACTGCCTAGGCTGCTGTGGCCCTGTGGGGTCCGCCGCTGCTGCGTCGTGGGTTTGCCTTGTCCTCGCCGGGGCTGTCGTCTGGGCCGCCTGGAGATCCCGGGGATCGGGGTGGTCTCGCGGGCTTGTCCGGGCGCAGGATGGTGACCAGGGCGGCGACGAGCAGGATGGAGCCGAGCCCGATCGCGAGCAGCCCGCGGCCCCCGTTCTGCAACCAGATAGCCGGGTAGCCGGCGAGGGGGACGACCCGCACCACCCGGTATGCCGTGGTGCCGCTGAGCGAGGAGATGCCTTGGTCGGCTACCAGGTTGGCGTCGCCCCAGGTGGTGATGGACGTCGTACCGCCTTTGACGGTGAGCTTCACGATGCGGTGGACAGTCTGGCGTGCAGTCTCGTTCGGGGGATAGAAGACGACGACGTCGCGGACCGACAGGTCGCTGATCGGCACGCGTTGGGTGACGACGACATCCCCGGGCTGAAGCCCTGGGCGCATGCTCCCGGACAGCACCGGCGTCGCATGCCACTGCCCGGTCCTCACCTGGTATCCCGCGACCGCAAGCGCGCCGAAGGCCACCACCAGGATCAGGACGCTAAGCACCCTGCGGATGATGCCGTGTTCCGGGACGTGAGTAGCCCGGCCATCCGCGCTCCCGGCGATCACTGCGGCGCCCTCATGGCGCCAGACTACGTTTTAGTAGTCGAATCCGCTGAAGACGAGGTTCACCGTCGTGCTCGAGCGCTGCGCATCGGTGGGCAGACCGTCCTTCGAGTCATTCGGCTGTATGACGAGCTGATACTTCCGCGCCGTGTCGGCCGGGAGGGTGCCGGGGAGCTGACCACCCACTCCGTCGTGCTCGGGGGGAGTGACAAAGCCCTGTCCGCGCCTGCCGCTGGTGACGGTCTTGTCGTCGGCCAACGAGCACAGGTCACCGTCGTAGATCACGGTGTCCTGGCGGGTCACGTCCGTCAGTGTCACGTTCAGGGAATGTGCAAGGGCTGAGCCGTTGCTTCCGTCGCAGCCGGTCGCGGTGACGTTGAGATAGGTCGAGGGCATGTTCAGCGTGCCGGTGTTCTTCAGATTGAGATCCGTGCTGATGGGCGCGAAGTGCGAGCCGAGATCCTCACCCTTGAAGCTCAGGTTGAGATCTGACCCGGTCTTGCCATCGAGGGAGAGTTCGACGCCGCCTGAGCTGATCTCGCTGCTGGCCGAAACCTGCGCGGTGAACGTCGCGCCTGCCCCGGCACCGATAAGACCCAGTCCGGCGATGGCGAGGCCAGCACCCATCAGCAGCTTGGGACGAACGTCCATGACACGACTCCTTGCGGTTGAACGAGGTTGAGCAGATGTGCTGGTGGTGCTGGTGGCAATGATGTGGTGTTGTGGGGGCCGCCCCCCGGCAGCCCCCACAACGGTCTCGGCGGTCAGCCTGTGAAGTCGACCGTGAAAGTCGGGGTGACTACGCCGCTTTGCGCGCCATTGGGCAGGTCGCTGGCATAGAACGTGACAAAGGCGGCCATCGAATCGCCGGCCGCGATCTTCTGCCCATTGATGCCCAAGTCTGCGGCATTCGTCAGGCCAGCGAGAGGACCGTCGTAGACAGTAGCTTTCGTGTCCTGCATCTGAATCTTGACGAAGATTCCGTTGGCCAAGGTGGGGTTGGCAGTGGGCGCTGAGACCGTCAGCTTGACCAGTGCAGAAGTGATGTTGCCGTTGTTGGTCACGGTGACCAACTGCGGTCCGGTCGAGAACGTGGAGCCCACCGGGCCAATGTCCTTGAGGGTCAGCATCTTGCCGTTCGTCCACGAGTCAGCCGGTCCGGAAATGGTCAGGTTCATCGTGCCGGATGTGATCTGCTGCCGGGACTGGACGGCATCGTTGAACGTGGCCGTTGCGCCGGCACCGATGAGGGCGAAAGACGCCACGCCCAGGGAAGCAACGGTGAAGAACTTACGAGATCGTGCCATGAGAGTCTCCTTTCACAACGAGATATAGCCCTGATGCGGCAGCAGACGCCTCCGCCACGATGCACTGTCCTCGGCGAAGGCGTGCTGCGCATCCCCAAGGTTGATGAAAACGACTAAATCTGTTGAAGCTGGGCGAGATTGTGGCGAGACGCACTCCCGCGAGCCACCGTGAGCCATCGTGAGCCGGTTTGCGCGGCTCTTCAGGGGCCGCCGGTGTCAATGGGGCTCAGCCGGGAACCAGCCGACGGTCCACGCCAACGCCACCGCTTCCAGCTGTGAGTTGACGCCGAGCTTGGCCAGCACGCTGCGGATCTGGCTGCGCACGGTCGCTGCCGACACCACTGCCGTCGCGGCGATGGCCTCGGCCCGGTGGCCCTGGGCCAGCGCGGACAGCACCGCCCGCTCCTTGGGCGTCAGCGTCATGAACGGCGCGAAGTCCCGGCTGCGGGTGGCCCTGGCATTGCGCAGCTCGGACATCAGCTCGTAGCGCCCTGCGGTGCTGAGCACCGGCCGTTGTGCCACCACATCCAGGACGGTGGACAGCAGCTGCTCGAAGTGCGCCGTCTTGGACAGGAACCCGACAGCCCCGCGTTCGACCGTCTCGGCCAGCCGGCGCCGGTCGGTGGTGCCGCTGACCACCAGCACGCGTGCCCCGAGCTCGGTCAGGGGCTTCACCAGGTCGACGCCGTCACCGAGGACGCCCAGGTCCAGGTCGAGCAGGACCACGCCGGGTCGGAGCGCGCGGACCTGCTCCAGCAACGTCTCGCGGTCGATGACCTCGGCCATGTCCGCGCGGCAGCCCTCCGCGTTCAGGGCGATGACCAGACTTTGCGCCAGGAGGGCATGGTCTTCGACAACCAGGACGGCGATGCCATCCTGGACCAGGTCCGCCGTCAGTGCTGACACTTCGAGCCCTATGCCTTTCCTCAACTTCGCAGGCTACCCATCATCTTCGATGATCTCTCGCTGAAACTGGCCGCCCTCGTGTGTTTCTGACACTTGAGTCGACTCATCCGCCATATGTGACGAAGTTTTTGCACTTTTTTCTGTGTTCGCTGAGTATCTACAGCGGCCTATTGCCTATCATCTGCAGTTGGGGACAGCGGGAGACAGTCGGAGCGGATGGAGAGTTATGCGCCTCAGTGACCTGGTCGGCTCCATGAAGGCAGCCAATCGTCAGAAGCTGGCCGGACGAGTCGTTCGCGACGAGATCGCCCGGCAGAGACGGACCGTCGACCAGACGGCCAGGGACTCCAGGATGGCCCCCAGCACGTTGTACAGAATCCTGAATGGTGTTGCGGACAAAGACAGTTCAAAGTACCGGGCCATCGAGGGGGTCCTCGGGTTCCCCGACGATCTGCTGCGCCACGTCATCGAGGGCAACGCCGACCGTATCGAGGCAATCCGGCCCGAGAACATCCGGTCAAGTCTCAGTGACTCGATCCTCTACGAGTTGGCTAGGATCCATTCTGAGCAGGTCGAACCTGAGGACCGACAACAGGCCCAGTGACCTAACGGAGGTTCTCATGCCGTGGATGCGGGTTTCGATCGGCGTGGGTGCCGTTGCAGTGGTGGCAGGCGTCTGCGGCATGATTCTGTGGATTGATGACGGCTCGCACTTCTTCGACCTGGCGGTGGCGGTCGCCATGGCGGGGTTCTTTACCCTGATCTCCTGCGTGCTCACGAGGGTGTTCGGGTCCAGTCATGGCACCCAGGACGACGCCTTCAGGCGCGGCAGGTCCATGGGGTATGACGCGGGCTTCCTCGAGGGTCACCGGACGGCACGGCCCGTGGTGGTCCCCTTGCACCTCGTCGGCCGTGCACCGGCGCTCGTCGGCCGTGACCCGGCGCTCGTGGCCCGTGACAACGACAGCGATAGTGACAGCGTCAGCGACAGTGACATCGACAGCCACCGCTCGGACGAGCAGGACACCCGGGTGCCCTCGGCACCGATGTGGCGCAGGGACGGCGGGGAGGGCGTGGACTGGTGGGACCGCTGGGACCGGGGGAGCGTATGGGTGAGAGGCAGACGGACCCCGTTGCTGGTCGGTGCCCTCGCCCTTGGCGTGATCGGCGTCCTGACCGCCAGCATGATGCTTCCCACGTCTGCCTCGACCGTGACCGCGCGACCCTTGCCCGGCACGCTTTTCAACGGTGACGCGCCGAGGTTGCCTGCGACTCCGGCACTGGTGGCCAAGCTGCGCGCCCGGCCAGCCGTTGCCACCATCACCCGCCTGTCCCCGCTTGCGCCGCCCGTGACCGCCGGAGTCGCTGCCGTGCCAGCTGCCGCCGCGCTAGCCGACACTGCTGTCGCAGCCGCGCCGGCCAGCACTGCTGTCGCAGCTGTACGGGCGCCGTCCAGCCCGAAGAGCACGCCTGGCACTGGGGTTGCGGCCCCGGTGACCGCCTATCTGCCGGCGGTGTCGAGTCCCGTCACGGTGCCGGTGGTGGTGCCCGCGCCGGCTGCCCCCGTCGTGGCGCTGACTGCTGCTGAGCAGACCGCCGCTAACGCCAAGGCTGCTGCCGACCTCACGGCGGCCAACGCCGCGGCTGCGGCTGCGGAGACGGCCAGGGTGGCTGCTGCGGCCGCGGAGGCAACGAGACTTCAGGCGATCGCCGACGCGTATGCCGTGGCTCACCCGGCCGGCTGACCAGCCTTGCCACAGACGCGGTCCGGGCTCGGGGACACACGGCATACTCGAGGACACGCGGCATAACCGGGAGGCATACGGCATAACCGGGAGGCACACGGCATACCCGGGGACACACGCCATACCTGATCAGGCCGGGGAGGTCACCCGGACTTCTTGGCGCCGTGGGGCAACGCCTCATCGCGGCCGACGGGGCGGCGGTGGGTCCGGGTGACATGTCGCGGGGTCAGCTGGATGACCTGTGACCGGCTGGTGGTCTGGTCGGCGTCGAGATCATCAGGGACCGGGACGTCCGCTCCGGAGGCGACGGGGAGCGTGGCGATGAAGCAGGACCCACCGCCTGAGGGAGCGCGGACCTGCAGGTCCCCGTGCATCTGGCGGGCGAGCCTGCGGGCAGTGTGCAGCCCGAGCCCGGACCCGGGGACGCCCTCGGCGAGCGACCGGGCTCCGCGGAAGCAACGTTCGAAGACGTGTGCGGCGTCGACCGGTGAAAGGCCCGGCCCCCAGTCGCGCACCGAGAGGCTGACCACCTTGCCCTCGACCCGTGCGGTCAGCCGCACCTCGGAGCCCGGGGCATGAATCCGGGCATTCACCAGCAGGTCGGAGACCAGGGTTGCGAGCTGGGCGGCACTTCCGTGCACGGAGACGTCGGCAAGGTCGGTGATGATCACTTGGCCCTGCTCCCGCTCGGCCACCACCACGGACATCACCACCGCTTCGAGGTCGAGCTCGGCACTGGCCGCGGGCAGGTTCGGGTCGATGAGGTAGTTCAGCCGGTTCAGCTCCGCGCCGACAGCGTCCTCGAGCCGCCGTCGTACCTCAGGGTCGATGCTGTCCTCGTACTTGCGCAGGCTGCCCGTTGCCGCGTGCAGACCGGCCAGCACCGAGCGGACCTCGTGCAGTCGTTCGCTGTCCTCGGCGCGGCGCCGGTTGTCCTCGATCTGCATGGCACTCAGGTCCTGCAGCATGCTTGTCATCCCGTCGGTCGTGCTCACGAGGGCGGCGCGCGCTGCCATGGCGGCGCCCACCAGGGCGAAGGCGCCGGCCAGGGCCTTCAGCGCCAGCGCCACCAGCAGGCCTCCGGACCATTGCCAGGCAAAAGAACGGGCGAGTGCCTCGACGGCGAGGATCACCAGGACGGCAGGCAGCCAGGCGAGCCGTGGCTGGTCGAGCCTGAGCACCCAGGTGGCCGCGGTGAGAATCCCGAACGCGATAGCGGCGGAGAAGGTGATCCGGACGGTCAGCGGCATCCTGACACCCGCCATGAGCACGGCATCGACGACAGGGCTCAACGCCACGAGGGCGAGGAGCGCCATGGGGGCGCTCTCTCTGGAGAGCAGTCGCCGGAACGAGGCGATGTCGTCCACCTCAGGTGCGGCGGCAGCGGCCATCAGGAGCACCACGGCCAGGGCAGCTCCAACGGTGTACAGCACGGGCAACAGCCCTGCCAGCCCTTCCACCGTGCCCGAGACGGCACCGGCGAAGGCCAGCACGAGCATCGCCGCGCAGGCGAACCCGACTGAGGTCCGGGCGACCCAGCGCCCGCTGAGCAGCCCGAGACTGGCCGCTCCGAACAGGATCGCAGCCTGCAGGTGGCCAAGAATCGACTCCGTCTGAGCGACGCCTTCACTCGGGATCAGCCGCGGGGCCGCCAGGGCTGCAACTACCAGGAGCAAGGTGAGGCCCGCGGCCAGCGCGAACTGCCGCTGGGTGGTGGAGCCCACCGGATGCGCGGGACGTACCAGAACAGGCGTTGTCACGGCGCTGTGACCGAGTCGGTCAGCCACACGAGTGTTCTCAGACCCGGTGTTCTCAGACCTAGTGTTCTCAGACCCAATTGATTCAAGTTCAGCCCCCAGGCTGGTCCTGCTTCGCTGGTTCGTTGCAGCGCATAGGGCGTGCGTCCGGTCCGGGCTGGATTGCCGCCCGCACGCGATC
>JACMPC010000231.1 GCA_014377705.1 Dermatophilaceae bacterium | reverse complement strand
CGGCGTGCAGCTCACCCACCGCGGGCATCTCGGGTCTCTGGGTCGGTGAGCAGTGAACCGCACTCTCATCGTGTGTGGTCACGGTTCGGAGAGCACGCGGGGACGCGCGGCCTTCGCGGGCCTTGTCAATGCCGTCCGGCGGGAAGCCAAGGACCTTGACGTCGTCGGTGCGTTCGTCGACGTCCAGCGACCGCAGATCGCAGCAGTGGTCGAGGAGACGGCGGGCCCGCGGTCGATCGTGCCGCTGATGCTGGCGTACGACCGTCCGGTCAGCATCGACATCGTCCAGGCGTCGCACCTCGACCCGGCCGTCACCGTGACGGTGCCGCTCGGGCCGGACTGGGTGCTCGCCGAGATGGGGGTGCGACGGCTGTTCGAGGCCGGAGCGCGATCGGACGACACGCTCGTCCTGGCTGCTGACACGACCACCGACGACCGTGGTGTGTCAGACCTCAGCAAGGCGGCACGGCTGCTCAGCGCGGTCTGGGGCGGCAGGGTGCACGTCGGCGCGCTCGGTGGACCGGACACGTCCCTTGCCGATGCCGTCGACGTCGCGCGCGCCTATGGTCGACGGGTCGTCGTCTCGACCTACGTCCTGACACCTGGGCTGGTCCACGACAGCACCGCCGCGGCCGGGGCTGACGTCGTGACTGAGCCATTCCTGGACGGTGGGGTCCCGGACGCCCGCCTCGTGGGCCTCGTGCTGGCCCGTGCCCGCTCGCGCGGCGGATGGATGTCCTTGGGTGAAGACCCCGGAATCCGCTTCGCCCACCAATAGCCCCATCC
The DNA here is from genome assembly GCA_014377705.1 of Dermatophilaceae bacterium. Taxonomy (GTDB): domain Bacteria; phylum Actinomycetota; class Actinomycetes; order Actinomycetales; family Dermatophilaceae; genus UBA4719. The sequence continues at coordinate 1,431 of JACMPC010000231.1, read as the reverse complement.
CCGGGCCCTCCCGACCTGTGGGGAGGGGCGCTGCGGATCGCAGAATTCTTCGGTTGTTCGGCGGGGGCATCCCCACAACCTTCGAGTCGTGCTTTAGGCTTTGACCATGGCGACCCGAACGTCTTCCCCGCCGCGCAAGCGCCCGTCCGGCAGCCAGGCCCGCAAGAAGCCGGCCGCGAAGCGAACCCCATCCAAGGGGCGCAAGCCACAGGCGCGCAAGCCTGCAGCTCGCAAGCCCGCGGCACGACGTTCGGGACCTGGTCCGATTGCTGCTGTCCTTGGAGGGCTTCTGCGCGCCTCGACAGCCCTGTGGCTCGGCCTCGCCGGCGCGGTGGGCGCGATCGCCCGCAGCATCGGTCACAGCGCCAAGGACCTCGATCCGGCGCAGCGCCGCGACGGCGTCGGCTTCGGTGTGTTGGGTCTTGGCATCGTGACCGCGGCCTCGGTGTGGGGTGACATCCCGGGCGTGGTCGGCACTGCGTTCCGCAGCGTCACGACCGGTGCTGTGGGAGTCCTGGCCGGCGCCGTCCCGATCCTGCTGGTCGTCATCGCCTGGCGCACCCTGCGTCATCCCGATCGCAACGGTCCAGCAGGCCGACAGGTCATTGGATGGGTCGCGATGTGCGGCGGCATCCTCGGCCTCGTCCACCTGTCGCACGGCGTCCCACGCTACAGCGACAACGACCCCGAGGCGATGCGCGCTGCCGGTGGAGCCGTGGGCTTCCTGTTCTCCGCCGTGCTCGTCGACTTGCTGAAGACCCCGTTCGTCGTCGCGCCCCTGTTGGTGCTGGTCCTGGTGTTCGGCCTCCTGGTGGTCTCGAACACCCCTCTCTACGCCGTGCCCACGCGGCTGCGCGAGCTGCGTGACAAGGCGCTCGGACGCTCCTCGGAGCCTGCGCCCGACGCGGTCACCGACGAGCCCAAGAAGCGCAAGCACCCCCGCACGGCCGCGGTCGTCGAGGACGAGCCGTACGACAACCCGCTCGTCGACGGTCCCGATGAGGACCGCTCCGTGCCCGCACGGGTATTCGAGCCCCATGCGGACAGCTCGGCAGAGGAGGCTGTCGACAAGACGCCCTCGGTGTTGCAACCGATCGTGCCGATCCCCGCACGGTCCGAGCAGCTTGCGCTGTCCGGCGACGTCGTCTACTCCCTGCCCGACCGCGCCGCGCTGCGTGAGGGCTCGCCCCACAAGGCACGCTCCAAGGCGTCCGACGAGGTCGTCGACCGGCTGACCGAGGTGCTCGAGCAGTTCCAGATCGATGCGGCAGTGACGGGCTACACCCGCGGGCCGACGGTGACGCGCTACGAGGTCGTGCTCGGCCCGGCGGTCATGGTCGAGTAGGGCACGGCTCTGTCGAAGAACATCTTCTACGCGTTGGCCTCCAACGTGGTGCGCATCTTGACACCAATCCTCGGCAAGTCGGCGAT
>JACMPC010000230.1 GCA_014377705.1 Dermatophilaceae bacterium | reverse complement strand
CTTAGTCCCCTACCCCAAAGCCCGCCGCCTCCCTCACCGCACATGCCTGACGCGCTCAACCCCCCTACCCCGCGTCCTATCTGTATGGGAGCGCTCAAATCGACCCCCCCAGCGCAGGGTGGGTCGATTTGTCCGCTCTCACCGGCTGGGTGAGCGTTCAGGTCGGCCGGTGGGCCAGACCTGCCCAGGATTCGCCGCCCGCCCTGTCTAGGACTCGCCGCCGGCGTTGCCCGAGGTGCCCGCGGTGACGTCGAGCAGGTGGTACTTGGCTGCCGCGTCCCGGGGTACCGACGGGTCGATCTCGCCGCGCTTGGCCAGCATCTGCAACGCCCGCACGGCGACCGACGGGCCGTCGATGTGGAAGAAGCGCCGGGCTGCGGCGCGGGTGTCGGAGAAGCCGAAGCCGTCGGCGCCCAGCGAGATGAAGTCCTGCGGCACCCACGGCGCGATCTGGTCCTGGACGGCCCGCATGTAGTCCGAGACCGCCACCACCGGGCCGGGCGCGTACTGGAGCTTCTGGGTCACGAACGGCACCCTCTGCTCCTGCTCGGGGTGCAGGAAGGCGATCTCGTCGCAGGCCATGGCGTCCCGGCGCAGCTCGCCCCAGGAGGTCACCGACCAGACGTCGGCCACCACGCCCCAGTCGGACCTCAGCAGCTCCTGGGCCTCGAGGACCCACGGCACGCCGACCCCGGAGGCGAGCAGCTGGACGTGCTTGGCGTCAGCCGTGTCATTGCCCAGACCTTCGCCGGAGCCGGGAGCCAGCAGGTACATCCCCTTGAGCAGGCCCTCGACGTCGAGGCCCTCGGGCTCCGGCGGCTGCACGTTGGGCTCGTTGTACAGGGTGAGGTAGTAGAAGACGTTCTCCGGGTCGTCGCCATACATCCGGCGCAGCCCGTCCTGCATGATGTGCGCGATCTCGAAGGCGTAGGCCGGGTCGTAGGACACCACTGCGGGGTTGGTCGAGGCGAGCAGCGGGCTGTGCCCGTCCGCGTGCTGGAGTCCTTCACCGGTCAGCGTCGTGCGCCCGGCTGTGGCGCCCAGCATGAAGCCCCGCGACATCTGGTCGGCGGCCGCCCAGATCGAGTCACCGGAACGCTGGAAGCCGAACATCGAGTAGAAGATGTAGATCGGGACCATGGGCACGCCGTGGGTGGCGTAGGACGTTCCGGCGGCGGTGAACGCGGCCACCGAGCCGGACTCGTTGATGCCCATGTGCAGGATCTGCCCCTGCTTGGACTCCTGGTAGGCGAGCATCAGGTCCGCGTCCACGGCCGTGTAGTTCTGACCGTGCACGTTGTAGATCTTGGCGGTCGGGAAGAAGGAGTCCATCCCGAAGGTGCGTGCCTCGTCCGGGATGATCGGCACCACGTGCCTGCCGAACTCCTTGTCGCGCATCAGATCCCGCAGGATGCGCACAAACGCCATGGTGGTCGCGATCTCCTGCTTGCCGGAGCCCTTCTTGCCACCCGCGTAGGCCGACTCATCTGGCAGCTTGAGCTGAACAGCCTCGGTCCGGCGCCTCGGCAACGTCCCGCCCAGCTTGGCGCGGCGCTCCATCATGTACTGGATCGCCGGGTCCTCCATGCCGGGGTTGTAGTACGGCGGCAGGTAGGGGTCCTTCTCGAGCTCCTCGTCCGAGATCGGGATGTGCAGCGTGTCCCGGAAGCCCTTGAGGTCCTCCAGGGTCAGTTTCTTCATCTGGTGGGTGGCGTTGCGCCCCGAGAAGTGCGAGCCCAGCGTGTAGCCCTTGATCGTCTTGGCCAGGATGACCGTCGGCTGGCCGTTGTGCTCCATCGCAGCCTTGTACGCCGCGTAGACCTTGTGGTAGTCGAGGCCGCCTCGCTTGAGCTTCCACCAGATGTCCTCGTCGGACCAGTCCGCCACCATTGCCCTGGTGCGCGGGTCCTCACCGAAGAAGTGTTCCCGGACGTAGCCGCCGTCGTTGGCGCGGAAGGTCTGGTAGTCGCCGTCGGGGGTCGTGTTCATCAGGTTCACCAGGGCGCCGTCACGATCCATCTGCAGCAGCGGGTCCCAGCCGCGACCCCAGATCACCTTGATGACGTTCCAGCCGGCACCGCGGAAGGTCGCCTCGAGCTCCTGGACGATCTTGCCGTTTCCGCGGACCGGGCCGTCCAGTCGCTGCAGGTTGCAGTTGACCACGAAGGTCAGGTTGTCGAGCTCGTCGTTGGCCGCGACCTGCAACAGCCCGCGCGACTCCGGCTCGTCCATCTCACCGTCGCCCAGGAATGCCCAGACGTGCTGCTTGGAGGTGTCCTTGATGCCGCGGTTGGTCAGGTACTTGTTGAACTGCGCCTGGTAGATCGCGTTCATCGGGCCCAGGCCCATCGACACGGTGGGGAACTCCCAGAAGCCCGGCATGTTGCGCGGGTGCGGGTAGCTCGGCAGGGCCGGCGGCTGGCCGTCGACCAGCTTTGAGTGCTCCTGGCGGAACCCGTCCATCTGCGCCTCGGTCAGCCTGCCCTCGAGAAACGCCCGGGCGTAGATACCGGGGGAGGCGTGCCCCTGGAAGTAGATCTGGTCTCCACCGCCCTCGTGGTCGCGTCCGCGGAAGAAGTGGTTGAAGCCGACCTCGTACAGTGTGGCCGCCGAGGCGTAGGACGAGATGTGCCCGCCCACCCCGATGCCGGGCCGCTGGGCCCGGTGGACCATGATCGCGGCGTTCCAGCGCAGGTAGGCGCGGTAGCGGCGCTCCACCACCTCATCGCCGGGGAACCAGGGCTCGGACTCCGGGGGGATGGTGTTGACGTAGTCGGTCGCCGTCAGCGAGGGCACCCCCACCTGGCGCTCGCGGGCTCTTTCGAGCAGCTTGCTCATGACGTATCGGGCCCGTCGCCGGCCGCCCCCGTCGATCACGCCGTCCAGCGACTCCAGCCATTCCTGGGTCTCCTGGGGGTCGACGTCAGGGATGTGACTGGGGATGCCGTTCAGGATGGGTCCGGCTTCCTCATGTACTGGCACTGTGTTTCCTTTCGCGACGGGTGGTCACTGAAGGTGTCGAGTCTTGATGGAGTCGACACGTCCGCTCAGGTAGACAGTCCATCCTCCACCAGTACGCGGCGAACGGCATACTTGGGTGGTTTCCTGTCCGGTATGTGGCGGAAGTAGAGTTCCCACCGAGTGACGCAGGGGTCGCCCCCGGACCTGTTTCGCTCACCGGCACGTGTGTGGACTGAGTCGTTTGGCGGAGGCTGCTTGCCAGATCCGGCCAGAGCGAGTGGACTAGACGCAAGACATCCAACGATCGCGGGCCGGAGCCCGGGTGAACAAGCAGAGAGGAACGCCAGTGACTGCGACCGCGCATGCCGCGGCAACGAAGGGTCTGGTGGCGAAGCTGGGCTTTGCCGCCGGACAGGTTGTGACGGAGTTCGGGTACGACAAGGACGTCGACGACGAGTTGCGGCTGGCGATCGAGGAGCTCTGCGGCTCCGAGCTCGAGGACGAGGACTACGGCGACGTGGCCGATGCGGTCGTCTTGTGGTGGCGCGAGGACGACGGCGACCTCATCGATGCTCTCGTGGACGCCCTGACCAACCTTGCCGAGGGCGGGTTCATCGTGCTGCTGACACCCAAGGCGGGCAGGGACGGACACGTCGATGCCAGCGACATCCAGGAGGCAACCCTCACTGCGGGGCTGCACGCCTCGGGGAGCGCCAATGCCGCCGGAGAGTGGAACGGCCATCGCCTGGTCGCCCCCAAGACCGACCGGCGCTGACCACCTGACACCTGACAGACTGGACCCCATGACGAGCACCAGCAGTACGACGGTCGCGCCCACCGAGCCTGTGGTGGGAGATGCTGCCCCTGACTTCACCCTCAGGGACCAGCAGGGCAAACGCGTCTCCCTGTCCGACTACAGGGGCATCAAGAACGTCGTGCTGGTCTTCTACCCGTTCGCCTTCTCAGGTATCTGCACCGGTGAGCTGTGCGAGATCCGTGACAACCTCGGCGACTTCGAGAGCGAGGACGTCCAGGTGCTCGCCGTCTCGTGCGACCACATGTTCACCCAGCGGGCCTGGTCTGTCGCGGAGGGATATTTCTTCCCGATGCTCAGCGACTACTGGCCGCACGGTGCCGTCGCCCAGGCGTATGGCGTGTTCGATCGGTCCGGCGGGTTCTGCACCCGCGGGACCTTCCTGATCGACCGTGACGGTATCGTTCGCTGGACCATGGTCAACGACACGTCGCAGAAGCGTGAGTTCGATGGCTACCGCGCCGCTCTCAGGGACCTGTCCGATCCCGTCGCCTGAACGGTTTGGACAGACGGCGGTTGTTGCCGCTGATGTCGGTTGGGGCCTGTAGCTCAGTTGGTAGAGCACCGCGTTTACACCGCGGTTGTCGTCGGTTCGAGCCCGGCCGGGCCCACTGGTATCACCGCAGGTCAGAGGCCTATGAGGACTCCGAAACACTTGGCTTCAGTGGGTAGCAGGGCCACTACTCAACGAAAACTCAACAAGAACTTGCGCAGCGGCTCGCCCGATGACGTCCAGACGATCCGCCACGTCGTCGAGCTGGTCTGGGAAAAGGTGCCCGTACAGGTCGAGCGTCATGCTGGCCGTGGCATGCCCGAGCATCTGTTGAACGACCTTCACGTTGCCCCCTGCCGCGATAGCAAGAGAAGCCGCCGTATGCCGTAGCCCGTGCGGTGTCAGGTCAGGCTCACCTATGGCGATGGACGCGGGGCCGAAGATGCGCCGGTTGAAGTTCCCATTGCGCAGCACGCCGCTGCGGGTGCCCTCGAACACCAAGTCATCGGGGCCCTTCCCGACAAAGGACGCGGTGATCTGCTCGGCCAGGAACCGGGGGAGCGGAACGGTTCGTTCCTCACCGGTCTTGGTCGTATCGAAGATCAGCCGGCCGTTGTCCTCGGTCACCGACCGGGCGATGAGCACCCGCCGCCGCAAAGGATCGACGTCGCGGACCCGCAGAGCGGCCATCTCACCCCACCGCAGACCCGTGTATGCCAGGAACCGAACCACCAGGCCGTACGGCTCGCATTCGACCGCCAGGGCCTCGACCTGAGCCGCGGTCAGGAACCGGCGAGCCTTGGGCAGCTTGCGGGGGAGCTTGACGCCCTTGGCAGGGTTGACGGTGAGTCTGCGATCGCGCACGGCGAGGTCGAGCATCTGGGAGAGGATGCCGTGTGCCCGTTGGACGCTGGACGCGCTGAGCCCACCCGCCTGGAGTTGCGTAACCCAGGCCTGCACTTCGGCGTGCGAGACGTCCCGAAGGCTTGTCGACCCCCACCGCGGCACGATGTAGAGGCGGACGATGCCCTCGACCCGTGTCCGGCCGGTGGCCTTGAGGTGCAGTTGCCCGGCGAACCACGTCGCGGACCAGGCCTCGAGGGTGATCCGTGACGTCCTCGGGTCGGTGTATGTGCCCGTGACCATCGAACTGCCATCGGTCAGCGTGCCTTGTCGGCCTCAGACGGCCTCCAGACGGCCTCCAGACGGCCTCCAGCACGCCTCGCTCTGGTGTCGCATCGAAGCTGCTGGATAGATCTACAGATACATCGACGGAACCGGTGTGGGTCCGGTAGCGTCAAAGAAGAAGGAATCGTCGCCGTCAATGAGGCTTAGTGACCCGTCTCACAAGTCCGGCCTAACCCACGAGTCAACATAACAGAGCCGTATAGTCCGACGGAGGAAGCCACCATGGTTTTGCAAGCAGAACAGCCAAAAGCCTACGACCACATTGGCAGGTTCCGTCGGTTCCCTCTAGCAGGAAAGGTCGGCGCGGTTGTTGCGATTGTCGTGGTCGCGGCCGTCTTGTTTGGCCGATCGTCGGCCGCGGACAATGAGCAGCCCGACAAGCCGGGCACGACAGAATTTACCGGCCCGATAACGCCAGGCATGGGCGCCGACAATGAGGAGTATATCGCGATCTTGCAACACCTCGGGGCCGGCAATGATGCCATCAATCCCACGGATCCGTCCACGTCGGGATTCCGCATGACACTCAAAGGTCGGGAACTGATCGTCGGACTCGTCGAGTCTCAAGACTCTCCGGCAACTCGGGTCGCAATCACTGCACGTGTCACCGCAGCAAACCCCAAGTGGACCATTGTGTGGCAACTGGTGCCGTTCAGCGGTGCGCAACTGCTGAAGGCGAACGACCAGATCGCTGCCGACCACGCCGAGCTGCAAGCTGCGGGCGCTGATGTCTTTGACGTCACCATCAGGCTCGAAGGCTTGCAAGTCAACGTCCGCGAACCGAGCACAGTGGATCGCGCGAAGCCGGTCTTGCAGCAGCGCTACGGACCTATCATTGCCGAAGTGATCTCCGCAATCCCTACACCCGCCGCCTCGAGGGACAACGACAACTCCCCCCTTTTTTTCAGGAATTCCTCTCGACAAGCATAACGGGGGTGCCTTTCCGGATTGCACTGCCGGTTTTTGGGTGAACAAGGCCGGTTATGGCGACTACATGCTCACCGCCGCGCATTGCGGGAGTATCGGTCAGACGTGGTGTCACCCCTACCAGGCGGATGGAACATGCGCTGACGGCGTTGACTACGTCGGTTACACTTCAGCGCTGAACGCGCCAGCAGACGGCGCGCTTCTCACAGGCACCTACTACGACCGGATATGGCTGGGCGCCACCAACACCACGTCATGGCACAACGTGAACTACAGGGTCGTGTCCGAAGCGGTGGGGACACACATCTGCACTGGTGGAGCAAAGTCAGGCCAATTCTGCGACCTTGTGATCACCAACCTAACCGCAATGAATTGGAACGGGTACGCCTACGCTGTCAAGGCGTGCTCGGCGAACACTGCCAATGACCCGGTCAACGGGGGTGATAGCGGCGGCCCCGTTTACCACATGAGTAGCACCAGTAATCTCTCCATGCACGGCATGATCAGCGCCGAGGTTCTGGCGCCGAATGAAAACTGCATGCTTTACGTACCCATGTACCGCCTGGAGTCGGGGTTGGGGATCACGTTAAAAACGCACGGCGCAGAATAGCTGGGACAGGTCTCGTCCGGCAGACAAGATTGAGAAGAAGATTGTCTTCCGTCGCGCTGAACAGGGCGTTAACGGGTCTGTGGTCATTGGATGCTCCCTTGTTGGGCCCAGTACACAGCCAGTACACAAAAGAACCGTTGACGGCACTCAATCACCGTTCCCCTCAACGACGTTACATGAGCAATACCAACGGTTTACACGACGATCAACGACCATCAGCGACCCAGACAATGACCTCGCAGTTAAGTGGTCCGGTGGTCCGGCGTGGCGGGCAGTGGGACGGCGCTGACGAACCACGAGCTGTCCATGTCCGGCAACAAGTGGAGCGAGATGTTCGACCGGACCATGGAGAGCGGAGAAACGCGGCAAGATCGTTGAACTCGACGACCTGAGCGAGTCTTTGAAAAGTCCTGGCAGGACCATCCGTGATTGTCACGGCTCAACTGCTGCCAAGGGTAAGCCGCAGGTCAGAGCCCACATGCCAACAACTGCCAACGAACCTCAACCATGGGTGACAGATTCCGTGCCAACGCGTGCAAACTGCTCGGTTGAAGGTGGTGCTCTGCGCAAGGAGGTGCCGCGCATGACCATCCCGTTACGAACACCTGGCCGCCAGGGGCCTTCGTGACGACCGCGCGAAATGCGGCATGTCAGCGCTTTGGGTCGCCCGTGGTTGGACCCCTGCCGGGTCGTCGAGGCAGGACAAAGGTGGGAGGCTCCCAAGCGGGTTGAACAGCGCGGATCGCTCGAATGGCCCGTCGTCGATTCGTGGGGTCGGCGAAGCTCCATGCTTCGGCGTTGTCCATCGCGGAGATCAGGTTGTTGATGTTCTTCTTCATCGACTTGGAGATGTCTGGTTGTGCCATGTCCAGGCAGGCGAAGAGGGTCACCGCGTCTTGGAGGTGACGGGCTCTGTTGGGGCCCGGGAGGCGAAAGGCTGCGCCCTTCAGTGACAGGGCAGACTCCACGTCAGGGATGCGGATCGCAACGCCACCGACGGTCTCGTAGGCGATGGTCCGATTGAGCGCCGAACGAGAGCCAGGCACCGCGAGGACCTCGCGGCCCAGGAAGCGAACCGGTTTGTCTTCTGGACCCATCAGGTCGACGTGTTCGCGCCCGCGGGTGAATCGGTGGAAGGGTGCGTTGCGGTCTACGGACTCGTGCTGAACGTAGCCCAGTCGCTGGATAACCGCAGCAGCCTCCGCATAGCTCCCGGCCCGCACCTCAACGACCAGATCAACGTCGTCGGTGGGCCGCGCATGTTGGATGCCGGCCAGTTGCGCATGCGCGTGCACCATGAGCCCGCCGACGAGCAGCCACCGATCGGGCGAGAGGTTGTTGGCTATCTCCTCGACGCGTTCGAAGACGTCTTGGCTCACGCGGCTCTCCGCTCCAGCTCTGTGGCCGCAGCCGCCGATTGGCGCACGTCGCCCAACAGGTAGGTGTCCAACAGGATCCGGGCTACGCGATCATCAACCGTCGAGCGCTCGATGACACCGAGATTGCCGTCCGCGTCAAGGATCACATCGTGGTCGATCTCGAACCGGTCGAGATCGTCGGTTTGCAGGAAGGTGAGCCATCCCTGGCCCGAGACGATGCCGAGCTCACCAGTGTTCGCTGCCGAAGGACCGACCCTGACCAGGCTGATCGGAGGCGTCCCGCGATATCGAGCCCACGTCCCCAGGCCCCCAGCAGCGTGAGCCATATCGGTGGCCGACATTGCCTTGAGCCGCGAGCGGAGCCGAGACCGCTCCGAAGCCGAGAGCCGATCCGTCCGCCCCGTGGACAACTGGTCGAGGGCAGCCTCACGCACCTGGTCAGTCCACCGTCGCCCCCGCCCCAGAGCTCGTGACCAAGCCTGCACCGCGACGTCGTCCACGCTGGTCGCCCGGCCGAAGACTCGATGACCAGAGAGCGCACCCGATCGGAGCGCTTGCTGCACGAAACGGTCGGTGCGCGCATGCTGCCGCGCCACCTGGGCCACAGTCATCTCCATACATATATCTTCGCTCATACGAATTGTTGTGTCAACCAGTGGTGGATCGTTGAACGCACTCAATTCCAGCATGAGGGGAAGTGTTTGCCACGAGGCTGAGACGTCACCCGGTTACTCAACAAGAACTCAACAAGAACTCAATAAACCGTCATCACCCACCATCTATCGTCAACGGTATATGTGCAGGTCAGAGGCCCTTTTTGGGGTATCGATGCAGGCCACAGAGTCGCCAGGTTCGCGTTTTCACCGCGGTTGTCGTCGGTTCGAGCCCGGCCGGGCCCACGTATGTGCCGCCGCAGTCAGAGGCCTATTGGGGCCTCCCAGTCTTCGGTTGCAGGGGGTCCACAAGACCTTTTGTCCGCAGTCCGCGGAAATGTCCTCGGTCGCTCGGCCGATGACGTCCAGACGGTCCGCGACGTTGTCGAGTCGGTCGAAGACCAGGTGCCCGTCCAGGTCGAGTGTCATGCTCGCGGTGGCGTGCCCAAGCACACGCTCCTTTTGTGTGCGCTGCGCCGTCGGGATGCGGGGCCAGGTCCGATGTTTGCCGATCTCGCCGACGAGGGCGGGAAGGACGGAGTGCGTGCACCTGCGTCTTGGTCCTCCTGCTAGTTGGGAGGCTTCACGGCCCTTACCTGGCCTAGAGCTGAAAAGTCGACAATAAGACCGTCACCGGCACCGACCCG
>JACMPC010000229.1 GCA_014377705.1 Dermatophilaceae bacterium | reverse complement strand
TATCAGAAGCAGCCACCCTCAAAACGCCCGTACTCGAAACATCCATCAACCCGACCGCTGACGGGCATCTCCGAGATTCGCACCTTCTTCCGTACCAACGAGCAGCCGATCTACTTCTTCGGGCCGACGGCGTTCAACCTGCTGGGCATCGATCGCTGGGTCCGCAACTTCCAGTACGTCTCCTACTACGACTCCTGGGACGGCGGGCACCCGCGGCTGTTCGTCCCGACCAACCGGCCCGACATCGCCTTCGAGTCCAGTGAACAGATCGTCAACTACCTCTTGCGGGACCCCGAGGTGCGGGCCTACCTCAAGCGCCGGGGCGGCAAGCCGATGGTCGCCATGGTGTTCTTCGACGAGGAGACCGAGGAGATCTGCCGCGAGCTCGGCTACACGCTGATCCTGCCGCCGGACGCGCTGCGGCGCCGGCTCGACTCCAAGATCGTCACCACCCAGCTCGGCGCCGAGGCCGGCGCCCGGTCGGTGCCCAACGTGATCGGCCGGGCCGGGAGCTGGGCTGAGCTCGAGAAGCTGGCGGTGGGTGCCGGACTGGGCACCGACCTCGTGGTGCAGACGCCGTACGGAGACTCGGGCAAGACCACGTTCTTCGTCAAGTCCGAGCAGGACTGGGCGGCGCACTCGTCCAACATCATCGGGCAGGACCTGAAGGTGATGAAGCGGATCAACAACAATGCCGCCTGTGTCGAGGCCTGCATCACCCGGCATGGAACGATCGTCGGACCGTTCATGACCGACCTCACCGGCTACCCCGAGCTCACGCCGTACAAGGGGGGCTGGTGCGGCAACGACCTGTTCCCCGAGGCACTGACCCCGACCCAGCGGGCAGCCTCGATCGAGCATGTCCAGCGGCTCGGCGGCCGGCTGGCCCAGGAGGGCTACAAGGGCTTCTTCGAGGTCGACGTCCTGATCGACACCGACACCGACGAGGTGTACCTCGGCGAGCTCAACCCGCGCATCTCGGGTGCCTCGCCGATGACGAACGTCACCGCGGGCGCCTATGCCGACGTCCCGCTGTTCCTCTTCCATCTCCTGGAGTACATGGACGTCGACTACGTCATCAACGTGGAGGAGATCAACGAGCGATGGCTGCAGCTCGCCTCGATCGACGTCTGGGCCCAGCTGATCATGAAGGAGCCGGTGGACTCGGTCGAACGAATTCTTGAGGCCCCGCGCACCGGCACCTACCGGCTGGCCGATGACGGCACGCTCACGTTCGCCCGCGTCTCGCAGGACTGGCACCAGATCACCGACCAGGACGAGGCGTTCTACATGCGGGTGTATGCCCCCGGCGACTTCCGGTTCAAGGGAGCAGACCTCGGGATCCTGATCACCAAGGGCCGGATGCAGAACTCTCGCGGGCTCACCGAACGGTGCCGGCGCTACATCGAGGGCATCCGCTCCTTCTACGTCTCCGAACTGATCCCGGACGTCCCGGTCCATCTTCCGATCGCCTACGTGAAGTAGCAGTATCCACGCCTCAGCGGGGGCCTCTGTCCACCGGAGGGCCCCGCTGCATGTGAGTCGGGCAGGCCGGGCGCGTCAGCCAGCCGTGGGCCCGTCGAGACTGGTGAGCTGGGCGCAGACCGCGGCAAAGGCCCGCAGCGTGTCGACCAGGTGCGTGACGTTCTGGGCTTCCGGCCACGACGACAGCTTGACGCCCACCGTTCGGGTGGCCCGGTTCACGTAGATCATCTGCCCGTGAATACCGAGGCATACCATGGCGTTTCCCTGCCCGCTGGGGACGAACCAGAACTTGTTGCGGTACCACCCTCCCGGCAGGACCGACTCGTTGTCGGTCTTGGCGAACGCCTCGCGCACGTCGGTCGCCGGGTTGTGGGCGTCATGCAGCCAGGCGGCCGGGACCACGGGCCAGCCGTCGATCGTGCCGTCGTCCAGGAGCATCTGCCCGAAGCGGGCCACGTCACGTGGCACTGCCGAGATGCCACCGTCATGGATGGCCGAGCCGACCGGGTCGCAGGTGATCTCGGCGTCCCGTTCGGCTCCCATCGGCACCCACAGCAAGGTCGAGATGAGGTCGGCCATCCGGGTGCCGCTGGCCCGCTCGCACACCCAGCCGAGCATGTCGGTGTCTGCGGACCGGTAGGCGAAGGGGCCGCCATGCCGGTCCTCCTTGCTCAGGGTGGTGAGGTAGTTGTACGTCCCGACCGGGTCCTCGTCCAGGCGTGGTCGCCAGCCCATGGAGCGTTCCATGATGCGCACCTCCGCCTCGGGAACCGTGTAGGTCTCGCGGAACCCGACTCCGGTGCGCATGTCGAGCAGGTTCCGGACGACCGAGCCGCCGTAGCCCGAGTCCGCAGCCTCGGGGACGTACGTGGTCACGCCCGCGTCCGGGTCGAGCAGGCCGCGATGGGCGAGGATCCCGGCCACGCAGCCGACGACGGACTTGGTGACCGACATCAGCAGGTGGGGTGACCGCTCGGTCATACCGGCGTAGTAGTGCTCGTCGACGATCTGGCCGTCCTGCAGGACCAGCAGCGCGTCGCTCCAGGTGGTCTCGAACACATCCTGGGCGGTCGTGGTCGTGCCATCAAGGCGGGTGACGGGTGCGGCCAGCGCGGAAGGGACAGAGGAGGTCTCGAGCGGACGAGTCGTATGCCGGTCGGACGGGATCGGATGCGTCGGCATGATCTCGCGCATGTGGCGGAAAGCCCAGCGCAGGTTCTGCTTCTCCTGCCACGTTGCCAGCGTGACAAGCGACTCCCTGGTGGCCGGGAAGCCCGTCATGCGCTCGCCGACGGTGCCCCGCACACCCGTCGTGGCAGCAGCCGAATCGGTCACGGCAGCAAGCAACTCCGTGGCAGCAGCACTGGTATCCGTCGCCGGGACCTCCGCGATTTCCATGGGGGCACGCTACCTGAAAGGGCTCTGTGCGAACCGTTGACACAGTGTGGTCTTTCTAACCGGACCTCCCCGGGAGATTTCGTCAAGAAAATCTTGACGAACGTGCATGCCGTCAAGTAAACCTTGACGGCATGACTACTTCGCAGAGCCGGCAGCAGCACCTGACCATGTATGGAATCCGAGAGGACACCCCCGGGACGAGGTGGCAGCTCCTCTTCGAGTCCACCTGGCCCGCCTACCGCAGGTGGTATGCCTGCGAGGGCCTGGACCGACGACCTGACCTGGCGACCTGCACGGAGGCCCTGCGACGACACATGCCGGAGCTCGTACCGACCTGGAAGCAGCTCGCCGCCCTGGCCGGTGATGACGAGCTGGCCGCACGCATGCTGAGCCTGTGGGATCCCCCGGCCTTCGAACCGGGTTGCGCCCAGCTGGCCCTCCAGCATCCGCAACGGGTGCTGATCCGGAACTACGACTACAGCCCGGAGCTGTTCGAGCAGGTCGTGTACTCCAGCCGCTTTGCCAAACGACGGGTGATCGGCACCGGCGACTGCCTGTGGGGGCTGCTGGACGGGATGAACGACGACGGGCTGGTGGTGTCGTTCACCTTTGGCGGACGGCCCGGCTCCGGTCGCGGCTTCGGCATCTCGCTGGTGGTCCGCTATCTGCTCGAGGTGTGCGCCACCGTGAAGAGCGCCCGCGCGGTGCTGGAGCGGGTTCCGGTGTCCATGACGTACAACCTGACGATCTCGGATCGCTCGGGGGCGACCGTCACCGCCTTCGTCGCCCCGGGGAGTCGGCCGGCGTTCTTCGACACGCCGCTGGCCACCAACCATCGCGGCCTGGTGCCCGAGTATCCCGAGCGTGCCCGGGTGCTGAACAGCGTCGGTCGACAGGATGAGCTGATCCGGCTCGTCCAGTCGGCTCCCGACGCGCAGCGGGCGACCGCGGCCTTCCTGCGGAAGCCGTTGTACAACCAAGCCTACTCGCGAGGCTTCGGGACGCTGTACACCGCCGTCTATCTCCCGGAGGCGGATGTCGTGGAGTACCACTGGCCGGACTCGTCGTGGCGCCGGTCGTTCACCTCACCGGACGGCACGAAGGACTTCGTCCTGACGGAGGCGGGGCGCGGCGTAACATGACGACCCCGAAGCCACCGTGGGAGGGGGCCGACAGTCATGCCCGAGCAAGACGAGCCGGACGAGTCAGACGAGTCAGAGAGCATCACCGCGGCGCAGCTGGCCGAGCAGGCTCGCGCAGCGCTGGGGGCGCTGGCGAGGCGGACGGACCTCGCGGCGTTCCAGGAGCTGCTCGGCCTGAGCCAGTACGCGGGCGAGTGCGTCGGAGAGTCCGCGCGCTCCCTGGCCGAGCATGGTTCGTGGTCTCAGGTAGCAGAGGCGACGGGCACCACCAAGCAGGCAGTCTGGTCACGGTGGCGGGGCTGACGGCATCGGGGGCAGCCCACCCGCCCCTCTTCCAGCAGCCGCTCGCCCACCCGCCCCTCCTGCACAAGCTCGTTCGCCGGGCCGACGTCGCGCGCGAGCTGGAGGTGGTTCCCGACCCGCTGGATGTCGGCGCCCTCGAGGTTGACCGGGTCGACGGGACCTCGTCGCGGGTGTCCTCGATCCTGGCCGGCACGTTCACTGATACCTGCGTGGTCGTGCAGGACGGCGGCATCGTGTTCGAGCGTTACGGCGAGCACGGCCACCCGGAGCGGGCGCACCCGCTGCTGTCGCTGAGCAAGCCCGTCGTGGGGTGTGTGGCCGCCGTCCTGATCGAGCGCGGCGACCTCGACCCGGAACGGCTGGTGACCGACTACGTGCCGGAGCTGGAGGGGTCGGGCTACCGGGGCGCCACCGTCCGTCATGTCCTCGACATGCGCACCGGGGTCCGCTTTTCCGAAGAATACGCCAACCCGATGGCGGAGATCCGCGAGCTGGATCGGTGGATCGCCCAGAGCCGGCGCGGAGGCGGGGGACCGTACGGGCTCTACCCCTACCTCTGCACGCTGGAGGCAGACGCCCCTCATGGTGGCGAGTTTCGCTACCGGTCGGCTGAGGCTGATGTTCTCGGCTGGGCCTGCGAACGAGCCGCGGGCAGCGAGATGCCGGAGCTGGTGAGCTCGCTGCTCTGGCAGCCGATGGGAGCCGGGCAGGACGCCGACTTCGTGTGTGACGGGAACGGCACTGCGCTGCACGACGGCGGGCTCAGTGCCACCGCCCGTGATGTCGCACGCTTCGGGCAGCTCCTGCTGGACGGGGGCACCGCACCGGACGGCGTGGGCGGGACCCGGGCGGTGGTGCCGTTGCGGTGGATGCGTCAGGCCTGGGCGGTCGACGCGGACGTGCGGGGGGCTTTCGCCAGCTCACCCGCAGAGCAGATGTTCCCCGGCGGGTGGTACCGCAACCAGTTCTGGTTCCGGCCTGGTCCCCATGGCGATGTTCTGGTCTGCCTGGGCATCTACGGTCAGATGATCCACGTGAGCAGACGGACCCGGACGGTGTGCGTCAAGCTCTCGAGCTGGCCCGAACCGCAGAGTCCGGCGCATCTGCAGGACACGATCCGGGCTTTCGACGCCATCGGCGGGGCCCTGGCGCGCAGCGATGCCAGCGATACCCGGCAGCGCCTGCCGGGAGTGATCTGGGGCCTGAACCGCAAGGGCAGCGCCTCGCCGGCTCACGACTCCGTGATCTGAGCTAGCCCCGTTCGCCTCCCTGGGCAGGAGACCTGGTGCCGCACCGAGACTGCCGATCGGCGAAATTCCACCGCGCGCTGTCGCGACTTCGCGCGTAATCTTCGCGCGAAAGCCATCGACCGGATGTTCGTCGATGTTCCATGCTTCCAGATCCCTGCCCTGTCACTGCCATGCCCAGAAACGGATGATCATGAGCGAACCCACGCACCTGCATGCGGGCCTCAAACAACGCCACCTCACGATGATCGCGATCGGCGGGGTCATTGGCGCGGGCCTGTTCGTCGGGTCGGGCGTCGTCATCAACGAGACCGGTCCGGCCGCCTTCCTCAGCTACGCGCTGGCCGGCGTGCTCATCGTCATGGTGATGCGGATGCTGGGGGAGATGGCCACGGCCGACCCGCAGACGGGGTCGTTCACCGAGTACGCCCGCAAAGCGCTCGGCGGGTGGGCGGGCTTCTCAGCCGCCTGGCTCTACTGGTACTTCTGGGTGATCGTCGTCGGCTTCGAGGCCGTCGCCGGGGCCAAGATCCTGACCTTCTGGTTCGACGCCCCGTTGTGGCTCATGTCCCTGGTCCTCATGGTCCTGATGACCGCGACCAACGTGTTCTCGGTGACGTCGTTCGGGGAGTTCGAGTTCTGGTTCGCCGGCATCAAGGTGGCCACGATCATTGCCTTCCTCGCCCTGGGCACAGCCTTCGTGCTCGGCCTGTGGCCCAACAAGGAGATGGACTTCAGCAACCTGACCGCGCACGGCGGGTTCCTGCCCCATGGTGCCAGCTCGATCGTCACGGCCATCGTCGTCGTCATCTTCTCCATGGTCGGGGCCGAGATCGCCACCATCGCCGCCGCTGAGTCGGACAACCCGAAGCGTGCCATCGCCAAGGCCACCAACTCGGTCGTCGCCCGAATCCTCATCTTCTTCGTAGGCTCGATCTTCCTGCTGTCCGTCATCCTGCCGTGGAACTCCACCGAGGTCGGCGCTTCGCCCTATGTCTCCGCCATGAGGGCTATGGGGATTCCGTTCGCTGACAACATCATGAACGCGGTGGTCCTGACAGCCGTCCTGTCCTGCCTGAACTCCGGGCTGTACACCGCTTCGCGGATGCTCTTCGTGCTGGCCGGCCGCCGCGAGGCACCCGCCCTGATGACCCGGGTGAGCTCGCGAGGCGTCCCCGTGGTGGCGATTCTGACGTCCACCGTCGTCGGCTACCTGTGTGTGATCGCTGCAGCGATCTCACCCAAGACAATCTTCGTGTTCCTGCTCAACTCGTCAGGTGCCGTCATCCTGTTCGTCTACCTGCTCATTGCCATCTCGCAGGTGGTGCTGCGAGGACGGACCGCGCCGAACAAGCTGATCGTCAAGATGTGGTTCCACCCGGTCCTGTCGATCGTCACGATCGCCGCCATCCTGGGGGTGCTCCTGCAGATGTACCTCGACAAGCTGGTGCGCCCACAGCTCGTGCTCAGCCTGCTCGTCTGGGCTGTCATGCTCGGGCTTTACGTCATCATCCGCTGGAGGCAGGGATCGGTCGATGCCGCGCAGCCGGCGAAGGTGAAGCACAAGGTCAACCGGGTGCTCGTTCTGGCCAACAAGACGGTGGCCGCGGCCGAGCTCCTGGACGAGCTGCAACGAATCGACAGGCTCCAGGAGACGAAGTTCTTCGTCTGCGCACCCGCTCACTTCATCGACACCGGCGTGACCCCGATCGGCGGGGTCTGGGTCGAGGAAGCCAGCATCGAGGAGGCACGGGCCCGGCTCGAGGACACGCTCTCGACGCTGCGAGCCGAAGGGCTCTCGGCCAAGGGAGGCTTCGGCGACCGACTGCCGATGCGCGCCCTGGAGTACGCCGTCGCGGCCTTCGGGCCCGATCAGATCGTCATCGTCACGTATCCGGCGGAGTCCTCCCCCTGGTTGCGGCACGACATCGTCGAGCGGGCGCGACATGCCTACCCGGCCATTTCGGTCACCCATGTGATCGCGAGCCTGCCCGCCGTTCTGGTCTGAGCCCGCGGGCACGAACGGGGCTGGCGGTTGGGCCCTGGCTCGTGCCAGGATCGCCAGACCGGCGCAGAGAGCCCCACGGCCGCACCTCGAACCTACGAGGTGCGGCCGTAGCCGGTCATAAGGACGGACAGCACCGACTCAGCGGAAGGCCGCCTGGCCGGTCAGCGCCTGGCCGATCATCAGGATGTGCATCTCGGGAGTGCCCTCGTAGGTCAGCACGGACTCGAGGTTGGCCATGTGCCGGATCACCGGGTACTCCAGGGAGATCCCGTTGGCGCCCATGATGGTTCGGGCGGTTCGACAGATCTCCAGCGCCTTGTTGACGTTGTTGAGCTTGCCCATGCTGACCTGCTCGGGGCGCAGGCCCACCAGGTCCTTGCGACGCCCGAGGTGCAGAGCGAGCAGGGTGCCGGTGGTGAGGTCGACGGCCATGCCGGCGAGCTTGTTCTGGGTGAGCTGGAACCCGCTGATCGGGCGGCCGAACTGCTCGCGCTGGCCGGCATACTCCAGGGCCGCCTGGAACGAGCTGCGGGCGGCGCCCATCGCGCCCCACAGGATCCCGTAGCGGGCCTCGTTCAGGCAGGACAGCGGGCCCTTGAGCCCGCGGACCTGCGGGAACACCGCATCGTGCGGCAGGCGCACCCCGTCCAGGACCAGCTCGCTGGTGATGGAGGCCCGAAGGGACATCTTGTGCTTGATCAGCGGCGCCGAGAAGCCAGGCGTGCCGGTCGGCACCACGAAGCCGCGGATACCATCATCGGTCTGGGCCCAGACGACGGCGACGTCGGCCACGGAACCGTTCGTGATCCACATCTTCGACCCGTCCAGGATCCAGTCCGCGGCGCCGCTGTCGCCGACTCGACGGGCCCTGGTGTGCATGTCGGCAGGGTCGGAGCCGTGGTCGGGCTCGGTCAGGCCGAAGCACCCGATGGCCTCGCCGGCAGCCATCGCCGGCAGCCACTCCTGCTTCTGTGCCTCGGTGCCGTGCTCCCAGATCGCGAACATCGCCAGGGATCCCTGAACGCTGACCAGAGAGCGGATGCCGGAGTCGGAGGCTTCCAGCTCCAGGCAGGCCAGCCCGTAGTCGACCGCCGACATGCCGGCGCAGCCGTAGCCCTCCAGATGCATCCCGAGCAGGCCGAGCTTGCCCAGCTCCCTGGCGAGGTCGCGGATGCCGGGCAGGTCACCGGACTCGAACCAGCCGGCGATGTAAGGGTCGACCGAGGACGCGCAGACCTGACGCACGGCGGCCCGCACGGCCTTCTCCTCGGCGCTGAGCAGGTCGTCGATCCCGGCCAGGTCAAGCGGGTTCGGCTTCACGCGGGTGCTGGGTGGTCGTGTGCTCATGAGGGAACCTTCTGGTTGGGGTGGATCGCGGAAAGCCGTGTGCCGGACCGGTCGGACAGCCAGGCCCGGACAGCGTCGGTGTCCGCCCCGAGGGCGGGCGGCGAGGTGGGGCTGATGACCAGCCTGGGAGAGAACGTGATCGCCTGGCGCACCTGACGGGTGTGGCCGGGCCCGACCTCGACGGTGGGCGCGAGCCCGAGCCGCTCAGCCAGGGCGAATCCGTCGGCGACGGTGCCCACCTTGCCGGCGGGCACCTGCACCGCGGTGAGCCGGGTCGCCCAGGCGCCCGCGTCGTCGGCTGCCAGGGCCGTCTCGAGGGCAGCGACGAGGTCGTTGCGGTGAGCGACCCGGGCGCTGTTGGTGGCGAAGCGGGTGTCTGCGCTCAGCACTGGAGAGCCGATCACCGCCGCGAGCCTGACGAACTGGCCGTCGTTGCCGCAGGCCACCGCGAGCAGGCCGTCCCGGCAGCGCAGCGTCTCGTAGGGAGCGATGGAGGGGTGCCGGTTGCCCATCCGCGCTGGTTCGTCGCCGGTCTCGAGGTACCCCTGGGCCTGGTTGACCAGCGAGCCCAGCAGGCTGGAGAGCAGGTTGACCTGCACCCTGCATCCCTGTCCGGAACGTCCGCGGGCGGCGAGCGCGGCAAGCACGCCGATGGTGGCGTCCTTACCTGTCAGGACGTCGACCAGCGCGACGCCGGCCTTGGTCGGCTGGCCGTCCGGATCGCCGGTGATGCTCATCAAGCCGCCCACCGCCTGCACCACGAAGTCGTATCCCATGAGCTGGGCGCCTGCGGCCTCGCCGAAACCGGTGATGGAGCAGTAGATGATCCCGGGGTTGACGGACCTGACCTGTTCGTACCCGAGCCCGTGACGTTCCAGGGCTCCGGGGCGGTAGTTCTCCACCAGAACATCCGCGCGGATGGCCAGCTCCAGGGCCATGGCCTGGTCAGCCGGTTCCTTCAGGTCCAGGGCGATGCTGAGCTTGGAACGGTTGACGCTGTCGAAGTAGGTCGAGCCGTGGGGCGACCAGGGTGGACCCCAGGCTCGGGTGTCGTCACCTGTGCCGGGCCGTTCGACCTTGACCACGGTGGCCCCCAGGTCAGCGAGGTTCACCGTGCACAACGGCCCGGCCAGCACCCGGCTGAAGTCGGCGACCAGGACGCCGTCCAGGGGAGCGGCCATCACGACCATCCGGTCTGGGCCTTTGGCAGCGCCGGGGCCTGTGTGCGGTCTGCGTCGTCGGCGGTCACCGGCTCCGGCCGGCCGTTGACCCGTCGGGGCACTGCCCACGGGTTCCCCGTCTGCAACGCAGGTGGCAGCGCCGCGTCTGCAGCTCCCTGGAAGGCGACCGGTCGGGTGAACCGGTCCAGGGCAGCCGCTCCCACGCTCGTCGCGTCGGGCCTGCTGGTGGCCGGCCAGGGGCCGCCGTGGTTCTGCGCCCAGGTGTTGGCGACACCGGTGGGCCACCCGTCGACCACGACTCTGCCTGCCTGCGCGCTGAGCTGCTGGACCAGCCAGGGCAGGTCGCCGTCTTCGGCACCGGCAGAGGCGACGGCTGCGGCGAGGCTGGGCTGAAGCCGTGCCAGCACACCCCGGAGCTGGTCGAGGTCGGCATACTCGACGACCACGGCGGAAGGCCCGAAGCACTCCTCCAGGAGCGGCGACCCCGGCGTGAGGTCCTCCACCCGGGCGGTGAATACCGTTGGCACCGGGGCGAACCCAGCCGGGTGACTCTTGCCCTCACCGGCAACCAGGGCCCCGGCCTCGATCAGCGAGGTACGGCCGCGGGCGAAGTCGCCGGCCATCGCCTCGGTGAGCAGCCAACCCGCGGGCAGATCGTCCAGTGCGGCGGCGACATGGCGGGCGGCGCCGCTGCCGGCCGGGGCGAGCAGCAATCCCGGTTTCGTGCAGAACTGGCCGGTCCCCAGCATGAAGGACGCGGCGAAGCCGCGGGCGACCTCGCCCATCCGCAGGCGCGCGGCCGCGGGAGTCACCACGGCCGGGTTGACGGTTCCCATCTCCGCGAATACCGGGATCGGCCGGTGCCGCTGGCTTGCCCGCTTGACCAGAGCCATCCCGCCGGACTGGGATCCGGTGAAGGCCACGGCGGCGATCGGTGCCGCGTCCACCAGGGCCAGGCCCGCGCCGCGACCCACCACCACAGCAAAAAGGTGTGCAGGAGCGCCGGATTCGACGAGAGCCGCCCGTGCGATCTCCCCGAGGCGCACGCCGAGCCGGGGCTGGGCAGAGTGGACTTTGACAACAACCGGGCAGCCGGCAGAGATCGCTGACCCGGTGTCATGGCCCAGAACGCCGAAGGCGAACGGGAAGTTGCTGGCTCCGAAGACGGCGACCGGTCCCACGGGCACCCGCATCCGGCGCAGGTCCAGGGGGGTCTGGCCGCCCACGCTGTCGATGGTGGCCTGAAGGAAGCCGCCGTCGACGGCGACCGAGCCATAGAACCTCAGCGAGGCAGCCGTCTTGGCGAGCTCGCCTGCCAGCCGGGCCTCACCTAGGGCGGTCTCGGCATCGGCCAGCGCCACCAGCTCGTCGGCGTGCGCTTCCATCGACGCGGCGATGGACTCCAGCCAGATTGCCCGCACGGCAGGGGCGGCCGAGGCGATGGGTGGCGCTGAGCCGGCGGCGGCGGCAACGACCAGCGCCACCTCTTCGGGGCTGGTGTGCGGCACCTCGGGGTATGCCGTGCCGGTACGCGGATCGTGCCCGGTGTCCCGCCCGGGTGCCGTGACCGGGACGGCGTACGCCTGCGCGCTCACAGCTGGCTCCGCAGCGCTTCGGCGAGGATGTCCAGAGCCTCGACCAGCAGGTCCTCGCCGATGACCAGCGGGGGCAGCAGCCGGATGACGTTCCCGAACGTGCCACACAGCAGCAGCAGTACTCCTTGCGAGTGGCATTGCGCGGCAACGGCTCTCGCCAGCTCCGGATCAGGCTCAAGGGTGCCGGGCCGGACCAGCTCGATGGCCATCATCGCCCCCCGGCCGCGCACTTCGGCGATGACATCGAGCTCCCGGGCCAGCGGCTCCAGCTCCTCCCGGACGACGACCTCGATCCGCCGGGCCCTGGCGAGCAGGTCGTGGGTATGGAACATCTCGAACACGCCCAGGGCGGCGGCGCACGCCAGGGGGTTGCCGGCATACGTGCCTCCCAGACCACCGGCCGGGACAGCGTCCATCAGCTCGGCCCGACCGGTCACGGCCGCTAGGGGGAGGCCGCCGCCCAGCGCCTTGGCCGTGCAGACCAGGTCGGGCACGACGGCTTCGTGCTCGCTGGCGAACATCTCGCCGGTGCGGCCTATCCCGCTCTGGACCTCATCGGCCACCAGGACGATGCCGTGACGAGCGGCCAGCGCGGCGACCGACGGCAGGAAGCCCGGGGCAGGCACGATGAAGCCGCCCTCGCCCTGCAACGGCTCGATGACAATGGCGGCGATGCGGTCGGCGCCGACCCGGTCGAGCAGCGCCTCCAGCTCCTGCAGCGCCTCACGGGCACAGTGGTCCCGACCGCCGGGCCAGCGCAGGGAGTACGCGTAGGGCGCCCGGTGCACCTCGCCGGGGAACGGGCCGAACCCGGCCTTGTAGGGAATCTCCTTGGCGGTCATGGCCATGGCCAACAGGGTGCGGCCGTGGAAGGCGTGGTCGAAGACCACCACGTCGCTGCGTCCGGTCGCCGCACGAGCGATCTTGACGGCATTCTCCACGGCTTCGGCGCCGGTGGAGAACAGGGCCGTCCGTTTGGCGTGGGTGCCGGGGGTGAGACGGTTCAGCTGTTCGGCCACGGCGACGTAGCCGTCGTACTCGGTGACCAGGAAACAGGTGTGGGTGAAGCGGGCAACCTGCTCCTGCACCCGTGAGACGACCGCCGGAGCGCTGGCTCCGACGCTGGTGGTGGCGATGCCAGAGGCCAGGTCGATGAGGTGGTTGCCGTCGACGTCGACGATGACGCCACCGCCGGCCCGTTCCACGAACACCGGCAACATCGTGCCGAGTCCTAGAGGGAGGGCCTCTTTGCGACGCTTCTGCATCACCCGCGACAACGGGCCGGGGACCTCGGTGACGAGGATGCGCCGCTGCTCCGGCAGGTCCCGCAGGTCGCGAGACCCAGGTGTCACGGCGGCGGAACAGGTCGAAGGGCTGGTGGATGCGGTGTCAAGAGCGGTCATGGCGTCCTTTCTGGGCGCTCCCGGCGGGTCCGGAGCTCATCGAGCAGGTTAGGTCGTGTGGCGCCGGAGAACTTCGTATGATGTGCTGCACCTCATTAAGAAGTTCGACGTTCTGCACCAGGTTCTTCACTGCCGGCCGCACCGTGGCGTTCGACGCCCCTGAGGAGGATGTGCTGTGCCCACACTCGTGGCCCTCTGCAGGGCACTCGGCCCGGATCTGGCGCCGGTCAGCGACCTGCCCCTGCCCGAGGTCGAGGTCAGCGGGGTCCATGTCAGCGAGCTCACCGACCCCACGCCATACCTGCAGGGCGGTGAGCTGCTGCTGACCACGGGCATGGGCCTGACCGGGCACGCGGCCCAGGCTCGGGCGTACGCCGCGCGCCTGGCCCGGCATGGTGTCGCGGGCCTTGGCCTGGGGCTCGGGCCCATCCACGATGCGGTGCCGCGGACTCTGGTGGATGCCTGCGAGGCCGCCGGGCTGGTGCTGCTTGTCGTGCCGGCGCCCACTCCCTTTCTGATGGTGGCCCGCACGTACTGGAAGCTGCTGGCGCAGGCTGGTCACGAGGGGCTGAGCTCAGCGCTGGGCGCCCATCGCGATCTGGTTCGCGCGGCCGCCGGGCCCGCGCCGGTGCCGACGGTGGTGCGAACCCTGGCGGCGGCCGTGGAAGGGTGGGCAGCGCATCTCACCCCGGCCGGTCAGGTTCTCGAAGTGTGGCCGAAGGCTCGCGGGAGCTCGGCCCGCCAGGCCGCCGAGGAGGTGAGGCGCCTTCGCACCGCCGGCCCGCACTCCTCGGCCACCTTCCCCATCGAGGGCGAGGATGTCGTGCTCCAGCCGCTGAGCAGTCGTGGCCGGCTCACGGGATACGTGGCCACCGGCTGCCCGCGTCCGATGCGCGCCCAGGACCAGCAGCTCGTCCTGACCGCCTGTTCCCTGCTGGCCCTGCAGACTGAGCAGCACCGGCGCGGCACCGCCGGCCCGCGCAGCTCGCGCGCCTGTGTGGCCAGGCTGGTGACCTCCGGGTATGTCGATGCCGCACGCTCGCTCTCAGGTGACCTGGGTCTGGGTGTCCTGCCCGCATCGCTGCGGATCCTGGCTGCGGTGGATCTCGGCGAGGGCCGCGGTCTTGACCTGCAGGACCTCGTCGAGCAGGCGCTGCCGAGCTCGCGCAGTCAGGTGCTGGCCATCGGCGGGTCCGGCGAGCTGTGGATGCTGCTGAGGGACAGCGATGTCACGCCGGTCCTGGACGCCGTCCGCCAGCTCGTCCTGGCGCAGGCCCCCCGGGCCCGCGTCGTGCTGTCGGCGCTGGCGCCCCTGAGCGAGGTGGCCCGGCATACCGGGTTCGTCCAGCAGGCGCTGACCGTGGTGCAACCTGGCGAGCTGCGAGATCTGGCCAGCCGCGACCAGGGGTTTCCCGGCCTCGACGTGGTCGACCTCGGGCCGATTGTCGACTACACGCGCGCTGATCTCGTCCGTTCCGTGGTGGCCTACCTGCGCCACCGGGGTCATTGGCAGGACGCTGCCCGGGATCTCGGCATTCACCGCAACACGCTTCGGCACCGGATCGGCACGGCCTGCCAGGTGATGAACGCGGACCTGAACGATCCCGATGTGGCCAGCCGAATGTGGCTGGCCTTGCGCGCGGCCGGTCTTGCCTGATCGTGGCCGATTCCGCCCTCATTGCTGCCCGGCCGAGGGGGCGCCGGGACGAATGGCACTACCGCAGATCGTGGTGGCAGCGCATGTTGGGTCTGAGGAAAGCGCCCGTGGCCGTGGATTGCCCGGATGGTGTGGCGAGGTCAGGCCGCTACCCGACCGAGGAGTCACCATGAGCAGCGAAGTCCTGGCGCGGATGCGAGGTGCAGGCATCCCGCCGGTGTGGCGGTCGGTGCTGGCGGTGATCGCCCATCCGGATGACGAGTCCAACGGCCTCGGCCCGGTTCTTGACGCGTTCATGGTCGCGGGGACGAAGGTCGAGGTGCTCTGCCTGACCCATGGCCAGGCCTGGAGGCTGCCCGGAGCCCCGGGCGACCTCGCAGCGCTTCGCGGCGCCGAGCTGGTTTCGGCAGCTGACGTGCTGGGCCCGGTCCGCATCAAGATGCAGGACTGCCCGGACGGCTGTCTGAGTCAGATCTGCCAGAGCAAGCTCGCCGGCGAGGTGGTCGCCGTCGCCGACTCCTTCCACCCGGACGGGCTGCTGGCCTTCGACACCCCCGAAGCGACCGGCTGCCTCGACCACGTGGCGGCGACCTCGGCGGGAGTCCTGGCGGCGGAGACGCTCGGTCTGCCGGTGCTGGGCTGGACCCTGCGCGAGACCGTCGCAACACAGCTGAACCGTGAGTTCGGCGCGCAGGTGGCCCCGGACCGGGCGGGTGAGGTGGACCTGCGGGTCACGCTCGACCGCGCCCGGCAGCGCGTCGCCAGCCACCTGAGTCAGAGCAAGGCACCTCCGGGGAGCGCAGGCTGGCGCCGTCTCGAGCTGCTCGCCGAGACGGAGAGCCTTCGCTGGCTGCGCCCCCCGCGCGGGCTCGGCTATCGGGCGAGCCGGGTGTAGCGCCTCTGGGCACCACCGCGCTCGACGACCCGCACATCGTGCCCACGCGGTACTGGCACGTGCTGGAGGACGGCAGAGTGGAGTGTGGTGGCATACGGTCCCGTTCTGGCCAGTGAGGCGGACGTTTGGCTTATGTGGTGGCATACGGTCCAGTTCTGGCCGCTGAGGCGGACGTTTGGCTCCATGTGGTGGCACCCGCAGGAGATGTGGAGGCGTTCGGCGACCTCCTTGCACGCTTCGACGGGTCGACCCGGGACGGGATCTGAGGTCCACGGGCTGGCTGCCGGACAGGGGAGTCCTTGACCTTCGTATCGCGATGTGACTAAGTTACTGAATGTCAAGTCACTGTGTGAATCATTCACATATCTCCCCCCGCCTTCCGGAGGCGTCATGCCGAAGAAGAACGTGTCCCGTCGACTCCTTGCCACCGGCGTTACCTGGGCTGCGGCCTTGGCGCTCGCGGCCACCGGCGCCGTCCCAGCCCAGGCCGCGCCAGAGCGGCCTTCTCCGGGACCGGACGCCAGGGTCGCTGCGGCCCTGAGGTCGATGTCGCTGCAGGAGAAGGTCGGTCAGCTCTTCTTCCAGAATGTCTACGGCTCGGACGCCACGACCCCGGACGCCCGTAACATCCCCCTGTATGGCGTGGCCTCACCGGCCGGGGTCGTGCAGAAGTACCACCTCGGCGGGGTCATCTACTTCGCCTGGACCGACAGCGTGAAGAATCCCCCGCAGATCACCGGGCTCTCCAACGGGTTGCAGAAGGCCGCCATCGGGTCGGGCGCTCACGTGCCGTTGATGATCGCCACCGACCAGGAGCAGGGTGTGGTCACCCGCATCGGGCCCCCGGCCACCCAGTTCCCGGGGTCGATGGCTTTGGGCGCGGGACGCAGCACCACAGACGCCCGAGCCGCCGCGGCCATCACCGGCCAGGAGCTGAAGGCGATGGGTATCAACACCGACTTCGCCCCTGACGCCGATGTCAACGTCAATGCCCTCAACCCCGTGATCGGCACGAGGTCCTTCTCCTCGGACCCGGCTCTGGTCTCCTCGATGGTCGCCGCCCAGGTGAACGGGTACCAGAAGGACGCCGGGATCATCGCCACCCCCAAGCACTTCCCGGGTCACGGTGACACCGCCACCGACAGCCACACCGGCATACCGATCATCACGCACAGCAAGGCGCAGTGGGAGCAGATCGACGCCCCGCCGTTCAAGGCCGCGATCAGGGCCGGAGCGGACATGATCATGAGCGGGCACCTGGTCGTACCGGCGCTGGACCCCTCCGGCGACCCGGCCACGCTGAGCAAGCCGATCCTGACAGGCATCCTTCGCGGCGAGCTCGGTTACAAAGGCGTCATCATCACCGACTCCCTTGCCATGCAGGGTGTTCGGGACAAGTACGGCGACGCGGAGGTCGCGGTCAGGGCCGTTCTGGCCGGCGTCGACAGCCTCCTGATGACCCCCACCATGGACGCCTCCTACGATGCGGTCGTCGCGGCAGTGACCAGTGGTCGGATCAGCGAGAAGCGGCTTAACGAGAGCGTGTCGCGGATCCTGATCCTGAAGCTCAGGAAGGGCATCCTCTCCCACCCGTACACCGACGCCACCCGTCTCGACTCGGTGGTGGGCACCCCGGCGCACCTCGCAACGGCCACTGCCATCACCGACCGCACGACGACCCTGGTCAAGAATGACAAAGCCACCCTCCCGATGGCTGTGGGCAACAAGAAGATCCTGGTCACCGGCTATGGCGCGGCAACCACCACCACGCTGGCTGATGCCTTGATGCGGCGGGGCGCGACGGTGACCCGGACCACCTCGGGAGCTGCTCCCACCGGCGCGGCGATCGCGGACGCGGTGGCCAAGACCGCGGGCCAGGATGCCGTCATCGTGACGACCATGAAGGCCTGGGACACCGCGGCGACCGACAAGCTGGGCGGCCAGCAGAAGCTGGTTGCGGCCCTGCTCGCCACCGGAAAGCCTGTCGTCGTGGTCGCTGTTCGCGACCCTTACGACATCGCCTACCTGCCAGGCGTCTCGACCTATCTGGCGACGTACTCCTACAGCCCGGTCGCGATCGAGTCCGCAGTGCGGGTAATCGTCGGCGAAGTGGCGCCCACCGGCAAGCTGCCAGTCGACATCCCCGTCGCCGGGGACCCGGCCACAGCCCTCTTCCCCTTCGGCTTCGGGCTGACCTGGTGAGCGCGCTCAACCGCAGGCAGCTGCTCGGAGCTGCCGGCCTCAGCCTGGCCGCGCTGCCACTCGTTGCAGGGCCCGCCGCCGCTGCGTCCATCGCAACGCCGCCGATGCCACCGCGGAAGGGACGCGCGGTCATCACGGGTGCCGAGAGCCTGCGGCGCAGCGGATGGGCAGCGCTGAGCGGCCAGCGGGTCGGCGTGGTCACCAACCCGACCGGCATCCTGGACGATCTGACCCACGTCGTGGATCGGATGGTCGGTTCCGGCGCCGTCAACGTGGTGGCCGTGTTCGGTCCAGAGCATGGCTTCCGGGGAACAGCCCAGGCCGGCGACTCGGAGGGCAACCACGTCGACCCGCGCACCGGCGTGATGGTCTATGACGCCTACGGTGCAACGGCCGACAAGCTGGCAGGCTTCTACCGGGCGGCCAAGGTGGAGACAGTCGTCTTCGACATTCAGGACGTCGGCGCCCGCTTCTACACCTACATCTGGACCATGTACGAGGCGATGAAGGCCGCCGTCGCCACCGGCGTCCGCTTCGTGGTCCTGGACCGGCCCAACCCGGTGGGAGGGTCGGCGCGGGGCCCCATGCTGTTGACCCCATACATCTCGGGCGTGGGCAAGAAGGAGATCGTGCAGCAGCACGGCATGACAGTGGGGGAGCTGGCCCGTTTCTTCGACGGAGAGTTCCTGCAGGCCGAGGTTGGCGCACGACTGACCGAGCTCACCGTCCAGAAGATGACCGGCTGGCGTCGTGAGCAGAGGTTCGTGGACACAGGACAGACCTGGGTCATGCCCAGCCCCAACATGCCCACGCCGGATACAGCGCTCCTCTATCCGGGGACGGGACTGTTCGAGGCGACCAACATGTCCGAGGGGCGCGGGACGACGCGGCCCTTCGAGCTCATCGGTGCGCCCTACGTCGACTACCAGTGGGCGGCGGCCCTGACGGACCGGAAGCTTCCTGGGGTCGAGTTCCGCGAGGCCTACTTCACCCCCACGTTCAGCAAGAACGCCGGCAAGGTGTGCGGCGGTGTTCAGATCCACGTGACCGACCCAGCCAAGGTGGAGGCGATCACGGTCGCGACCCACATGATGGTGGAGGCGAGGCGGCTGTATGCCGGGTTCGACTGGCGTACTGGTGACACCTATGCCGGACGCTGGAGCGACCTGCTCACGGGTTCGCCACGCTTCCGCGAGATGCTGACGACCGGCGCACCAGCGGCCGAGATCGTCGGTGCCTGGCGCGGGGAGCTCTCCGAGTGGAACAGGCGTCGAGATGAGTATCTCCTCTACACCAGCGACCAGCGATGAGCCGGCCAGCCCGCCCGGCACTGAGGCGGGCGGTCATCGCGGTCGCCAGTGCCGCGATGGTCGGCACCTCTTTGCTCACGCCTTCGACGGCCCTGGCCGGCAGCGCCTCGGGTGCGGGTTTCGACCAGCCCTTTTCGGGTTTCGCCGGAACGGGCACTGTGCTGACTGACCGCTCGCCGGCCGCCGCAGGCCTCGACCCCAGACCGATCGATGCCGCCCTGGCCCAGATCGCCGGCTGGGAGGAGCCAACGCGTGCCACCCGCCCGCTGTATGCCGGAGCCGTCACCCTGCTGGGTCACGACGGGCATGTCGTGGCCAGGCAGGCCAGCGGCTACGCGCTCCGCTATGCCGATGGTGCAGGGACCGAGCTGCCCGCCGACCAGTGGGTCCCGATGCGCGAGGACACGATCTTCGACATGGCCTCGGTCAGCAAGCTGTTCACCTCGATCCTGGTGATGCAGCAGATCGAGCGTGGCGCCATCCAGCTCGAGGAGCCTGTGTCGACGTACCTGCCGGCCTTCGCGGCACAGGGCAAGGGCGCCATCACGGTGCGCCAGCTGCTGACGCACACCTCGGGCCTCAAGCCGTGGATGCCGCTGTGGAGCGGGTGGCCGGACAAGGCGTCGCGGATCGCGGCGGTCCTTGACGTCGCCCCGACCTCGCCGCCGGGGACCCGGTATGTCTACAGCGACCTCAACCTGATCACCCTCGGCGTCCTGGTCGAGCGACAGACCGGCCAGGGCCTCGACCAGCTTGTCCGCGCGCGGATAGCGGACCCGCTGGGAATGAAGGACACCGGCTACAACCCTGCCCGCTCGCTGAGGCCGCGGATCGCGGCGACAGAGTTCGAGGCCAGCCCGCCCCGCGGGATGGTCTGGGGCGAGGTCCATGACGAGAACGCCTGGTCGCTCGGCGGTGTCGCCGGTCACGCCGGTGTCTTCTCCACCGCCACCGATATGGCAGTGCTCGCCCAGGGCATGATCAACGGCGGCAGCTACGGCGGCCATCGCATCCTGTCCGCTGACAGCGTCCGGAAGATGACGACCAACTACAACAGCGCCTTTGCCGGCAGCTCCCATGGGCTGGGTTTCGAGCTGGACCAGCGCTGGTACATGGGCGGTCTGTCCAGCCCGAGAACCGCCGGCCACACCGGATACACCGGAACCTCGATCGTGATCGACAACATGTCACGGTCGTTCGCGATCATGCTGTCGAACAGGGTCCACCCGAGCCGTACCTGGGGCTCCAACAACCCGGCCCGCCGCGCAGCGGCGCAGGGTCTCGCGCTGGCACTCGGGGTCTCGCCACGGCAGGGCCGCACCGCCTGGTTCAGCGGCACCAGGGACGCCACGACCGCGACGCTCACCACCCATACGTTGGACGTCGTGGGCACGGCAACCCTGGCGTTCGACCTGTTCGTCGACACCGAGTCCAGCGACCCGATGACCCTGGAGTCCTCCACCGACGGCGGTACCACCTGGCTGCCGGCGCCGTTCACGGTCCGAGACCGGGGCACGGTGACGACGACAGACGGCTCGATCGCCATCGGCGGCACACGACGCTGGATGCAGGCCCGGGCAGACCTGCCGGGTGGCCCGCAACAGCTGCGATGGCGCTACGCCACCGATGCGTCATACGTCGGGCGAGGTGTCTACGTGGACGCTGTGCGAGTCGCCGGGTCCCAGGGCATGGTGCTGGACGGCGAGCGACACCCGGAGGCCATTGTCGCGCAGGGGTGGACGGAATCGCCGCGGTGAGGTCGTAGCGTGAGGCCCATGAAGCCAAGCAACCCCGTTGTAGCGGTGGCAGTGGCCGAGACCGCAGTGACCGAAGCCCGTGCGGCAGAGGCCGGCTCGGCGACCGCGCCCCTGCTCGTCCGGCTCCGGGCTCTGCGGCCCTCGCTGTCGCCTGCTGAGGACCGGGTGGCCGAGCAGGTCCTGGCCGACCCGCGGGGGACCGCGGCCAAGACCATCAGCGAGCTGGCAGCCGCCGCAACGACTTCCGAGACCACGGTGCTCCGCTTCAGCAAGCGGCTGGGCCTGGCCGGCTACCCCAGGCTCCGGCTCGCCCTCGCGGAGGAGTCGGCCCGGCCGCGTGCGCTGTCCGCCGCGCAGACCGACATCAGCGCGAGCGACACCATCGACGACGTGATTCGCAAGGTCGCCCTCGCCGACTCCAGCGCGGTGGAGGAGACGGCCGAACAGCTCGACCGCGACGCGCTGGAACGGGCGGCCAAGGTCATCGCCAGTGCGGTCCGGGTCGACCTCTACGGCTCCGGGGCGAGCGCCGTCGTGGGTGCCGACCTGCAGCAGAAGCTGCACCGCATCGGGTCTTTGGCCTTTGCCTGGGTCGACCCGCACATCGCCCTCACCAGTGCCGCCCTGCTCGGCCCCCGGGACGTGGCCATCGGCATCTCGCACAGTGGCACGACCCGCGAGACCATCGAGTCCGTGGCCAGGGCCAGGGCCCAGGGGGCGCACACTGTGGCTATCACCAACTTCCCCCTCTCCCCGCTTGCCCGGGCGGCTGACCTGGTCCTCACCACGGCGGCCCGGGAGACTGCCTTCCGCTCCGGCGCCACCGCCAGCCGGATCGCCGCCCTGACCGTGGTGGACTGCCTCTTCATCGCCGTCGCACAGCGAAACCTACGTAGCGCCCGCAAGGCCCTGGAGTCCACCCGCGACGCCGTAGCCACCCACCATGTCGGCAATGATTAACATCATTGACGTGCAGGTTGTTACTTACTAACATCACAGTGGTGAACAACCGAACGGCACCTACCCACAACGAAGCCTCCGTCAGCGCGCCCACCGAGGAACGTCACCCTGAAACTCACGCCCTAGACCTGATGAGCACCACAGAGCTCCTCCAGACGCTCAACCGGGAGGACGCCAGCGTGGCACCGGCGGTGCTCCGGATCATGCCAGAGCTCGCGGTCGTGGTGGACCTCGCGGTCGAGCGCATCCGTGCCGGGGGCGCCGTGCACTACTTCGGGGCTGGCACCTCCGGACGCCTGGCGGTGATTGACGCGGCAGAGCTGATGCCGACCTTCAACGCCCCGGACGGTCTGTTCGTGGCCCACCACGCCGGGGGAGCGGCGGCCCTGCTGCGTGCCGTCGAGAACATCGAGGACAACGCGCAGATGGGCGCCCAGGAGGCCTCCGTCGTGCAGCCGGGTGACGTCGTCGTCGGGCTCACAGCCTCAGGCCGGACGCCGTATGTCGGCGGCGCCCTGGACGTGGCCCGGGCGGTCGGGGCCATGACCGTCCTGATCACGGCCAACCCGCGGGCCGAGCTTGCCGCCCGCGTCGAGCACCTGCTGGCCGTCGACACCGGTCCCGAGGTCATCACCGGCTCGACCCGGCTCAAGGCCGGCACCGCCCAGAAGCTGGTGCTCAACAGCTTCTCCACCGCCGTGATGGTCCGGCTGGGGCACACCTGGTCCAACCTCATGGTCGACATGGTGGCCACCAACGCCAAGCTGCGCGGACGGGTGATCCGGATCCTGCGCGAGGCCAGCGGGGCCGATGAGCCGACTGCCCGCACAGCCCTGGAGGCGGCTTCGGGGGAGCTGAAGCCGGCGCTCCTGTCGCTCCTGTCCGGGGTGGACCCGGACACGGCCAGAGCGGCGCTCGAACATCACCAGGGATCAGTGGCGGAGGCGCTGCGATCCATCCCCAGTCACAACGGCACGCGCAACAACCGACAGGAGACAGCCCGATGAACGACAAGACCCGGCGACAACTCGCTGCGCTGACCGTGGCCTCGGCCATGGTGGCGCTCAGCGCCTGCGCACCATCCAGCCCCAAGAGCGGCTCCGCAGGCTCCGGTGACAGCAAGAACGTCACCCTTTCGGTCTGGTCCTGGCGCACCGAGGACGTCGCGGCGTACAAGTCCATCTTTGCTGTCTACGAGAGACAGCACCCGGGCACCAAGGTGGACTTCAAGGCCTTCAAGAACACCGAGTACAACCTGATCCTGACCACCGGCCTGGCCGGAGCCAAGGGCCCCGACGTCGCGCAGGTCCGTTCCTACGGTCAGCTCCAGCCGACCATCGCGTCCAAGAGCCTGCTGCCGCTGGACGGGGTCGTCGACCTGTCCAGCTGGGACGCCAACGTCGTCAAGAGCGCCAAGGGCAAGGAAGACGGCAAGCTGTATGCCGTCCCGCTGGCCCAGCAGACGCTGCAGATGTTCTACAACAAGGATCTCTTCGCGAAGAACGGCCTCACCCCGCCGACCACCTGGGCGGAGTTCCTCGCAGTCAACGCCACGCTCAAGAAGGCTGGCATCACCCCGCTGGCCGTGGGCGCGAAGGACTCCTGGACGCTCCCGATGCTGCACCAGGTGCTCGCGGCTCCGCGCTTCGGCGGCACCGCCTTCGAGACGGACGTCACGACCGGCAAGAAGACCTTCACCGACCCGGACTGGGTCGCCTCGGTCGACGTGCTCAACAAGCTCAAGCCGAGCATGCCGCAGAGCGTTGTCGGTGTCGCCTACACCGACGCGCAGATCCTGTTCACCTCCGGCAAGGCGGCGATGTTCCCCGGTGGCTCCTTCGAGCTCGGCTTCTTCCAGAAGCAGAACCCGGCGCTGAAGATGGGCGTCTTCCAGGTCCCGGCGCCGCTGGGCTCCCCGTCGATGGAGCCGGTCACCACCGGCTATGCCGATGGTGCCTTCGGTGTCTCGGCCAAGAGCGATGCGCAGGTTGCCAGCAAGGACCTGGTGAAGTGGATGGCCACCAGGGAGTTCGGCCAGCTCGTGGCAGACCAGGTCAAGCAGCTGTCAGCGGTTCCCGGGGTCAGCTACTCCGACCCGCTGCTCGCGCAGATGAAGGCCAACTACACCAAGAGCCCCACGCCGTACCTCTTGCTGGTCGACTTCCGCTATGGCGCGCCGTCGGGCACCGAGGTGCTGGGCACCGGGATCCAGGAGGTGCTGCTGGGCAAGAAGACCCCCGCCAAGGTCAGTGCCGACCTGCAGACCGGCGTCTCCCAGTGGTTCAAGCCCAAGGCGTAGCCACGGATGTCACGACGTAGCGGGTTGTTCTTCGTCGCCCCGGCACTGGTGCTGTTCGGGGTCTTCGTCCTCTATCCGATGGGCTCCGCGCTCAGCTATGCGTTCTTCAGCTGGCAGGGGACCACCCGGGGAGTGTTCGTCGGGTTCGAGAACTTCGCTGCGTTGTTCACCCAGGAGCCGTTCACGACCCAGCTGCCCAGGGCGTTCGGACACAACATCGCCTTCTTCGTGGGGACGATGGTCATCCAGAACACCCTTGGCCTGGGCATCGCGGTCCTGCTGCACAAGCGGGGGCGCACCCGCAGGATGCTGCAGACGCTCTACGCGATGCCCTACCTGGTCAGCCCGATCGTCATCGGCTACCTCTGGACCTTGTTGCTCTCGCCCACCTTCGGGCCGGTCAATGCTCTGCTTCGCCAGGTGGGCCTGGATTCCCTGGCCCTCCCCTGGCTGGGTGACCCCACCACAGCCTTGTGGGTGGTTGTGCTGGTCAGCGCCTGGCAGTGGGTCGGCTTCCCCGTCCTGCTGTATGGCGCTGCCCTGGGCGGGGTGCCCGAGGAGCTCTCCGAGGCGGCGCGGGTTGACGGCGCCAGCCAGTG
This sequence comes from Dermatophilaceae bacterium, assembly GCA_014377705.1. Lineage (GTDB taxonomy): Bacteria > Actinomycetota > Actinomycetes > Actinomycetales > Dermatophilaceae > UBA4719. Next base: position 10,223 of record JACMPC010000229.1, on the reverse strand, counting down.
GCAGACCTTCCGGTCGATCGTCTTCCCGCTGCTGGTCCCGGCCATCGGCACGGTCAGCATCCTCACCTTCATCTTCGCGATGGAGGCGTTCGCGCTGCCTTACGCCTTCGGCGGTTCGACCGGGAACCCAGCAGGCGCAACCGACTTCATCTCCCTGCTGTTCTACCGGACCGCCTTCGAGAACGGGTCGACCAACGCCATCGGCAGCTCGTCGGCCATCGCCGCCCTGTTGTTCCTGGTGATCTTCGGGGGAGCGGTTCTGGCCACCCGGGTGCTACGACGTCATCAGGACCGGGTCGCGGCATGACCACGACTGCCCTGAGTGGTCAGGAAGAGTCAGCCACCACCGTCCAGCCAGACCCCGCGCCACCCAGGTCACCCAGGCCGGCCCGGCGTCGCCGGCAGCGTCCGATCGGTGGTCGCGTCGGCAGCACCGCCTTGTGGATCTACGCCATCGTGGCGCTGATCCCGTTGTTGCTCATGGTGGCCAACTCGTTCCGCACCACCTCCAGCCTCTACTCTGACCCGCTCGGGGCACCGTGGCCGATCAAGCTCGACAGCTATCGCAAGGCGTGGACCGAGGGTCACTTCGGGGAGTATTTCACCAACTCCCTGCTGGTCACCGTGGGTGCGGTCGCGCTGTCCACGACCGTCTCGACGATGGCGGCGTACGCACTGGCTCGCTGCCGCTCGCGGATCTTCACCATTCTGGAGTCGGTGTTCATCAGCGGGCTCATGCTCCCGATCCACCTGGCGATCCTGCCGATCTTCTACCTGCTCGACGGGATGGGGCTGGTGGACTCCCGCCTCGGCCTGATGCTCGTCTACGCGGCTTCCGGGGTGCCGTTCTCGATCTTCGTGCTGACCACGTTCTTCCGGCAGCTGCCGCCCGAGCTCGAAGAGGCTGCCCGGATCGACGGTGCCAGCAGCTGGCAGATGTTCATCCGGATCATGGTGCCGATGGTGCGTCCGGCGGTGGCCACGGTGGTGGTCTTCCGGTTCGTGCCGATCTGGAACGATTTCCTGTTCCCGCTGGTGCTGTTGCGGTCACGGGAGAAGTACACCGTGCCGGTCGGCCTGACCACGTTCTTCGGCGAGTACGCCACCGACTGGTCCTCGTTGTTCGCCGGGCTGGTGATCGCGACCGTGCCGCTGATCATCCTCTTCCTGGTGGCCACCAAGCAGATCGTCGCCGGGCTGACCGCGGGCATGAGCAAGTGATCGGCTCGGTGAGGTGAGCTTGATCCTGGCAGTCGACGTCGGCGGTTCTGGTCTGCGTGCCCGGCGCGTTGAATCCGGCGAGAGCGATGGTGATGGCGAGGGTGGTGATGGTGATGGTGTCGGCATCCTCAGCAGGAGTGAGCTGTTCGAGAGTGACGGAGTGGCCATCACCTCTGGCGGTATCGACCTCGACCCGTTGCTGGCAGCCGTGGCGGGCTTCGACTCGCGGAATCGCCGGCCCCCGGATGTCGTCGTGTGGTCCATGCGCGGGCTGCTGAGCCTGACCGAACCTGAAAGCGTGCTGGCCCGGGTGCATTCGCGACTGGGCGCCGCTCGGACGGTGGTTGCCAGCGACGCGGTCACCAGCCTCGTCGGGGCGCTGGGCGAGGTGCGACCGGGAGCCGTCCTGGCGGCCGGGTCCGGGGCGGTCGCTTTCGCCACCGACTTCGTTGACGTCTGGCGCCTGGTCGACGGCTGGGGTCACCTGCTGGGCGACCGCGGCTCCGGCGCCTGGATCGGGCTTGAGGGGCTGCGGGTGGCCCTGGCAGCCGAGGACGGAGTCCCCGGCGGGTCGGACCCTCTCAAACGGGCGGCCCGAGCCGAGTGGGGCGAGCCACGGACCTGGCCGCGTGCGGTAATGACCACCCCGGACGCGCAGGCGAGACTGGCCGCGTTCGCGCCGGTGGTGACGTCGCTGGCCGGCGGGGACCCGGTGTCAGCGCACATCGTCCTGCGGGCGGCAGCCCACCTGGCGGACTCCCTCGCGTCGGTCGCCTCCTCGGTCCCGGGCTGCGCCGCGACAGCCGTCGGCGGCCTGCTGGGCAACCCGCAGATGGCGAAAGCCTTCGAGGGTGAGACCCGGCTGCGCGGCATCGACCTGACCGCCGCGTCCGGCACCGCCCTGGACGGCGCCCTGGCTCTTGGCCGGCACATCGCCCGGGGGCGAACCCTGCGAGCGCGGGCGCCATACATCTGGCTGGCCGGCGGAGCCTAGCGGCGTCGGCGGCCATCAGCGGCCAGCAGTGGCCAGCCAGCAGTGGCCAGCAGCGGCGGGAGCGTGCCCGCGCGCAGCGCACCTCTGCATCGCCGGTGGAGGTCAGCGGACGATGCGGCTACCAGCGGTCGTGGACATGCCCGCGGATCCGCCTGTCATAGATGGCTTCGAGAGCCGAGAGTGTGGCGGCGTCGAGCGGGGGGACGTCGGCTGCCCCGGCGTTGGCCCGGGCCTGCTCCGGGCTCCGGGCGCCCGGGATCACCACGCTGACGCCGGGCTGGTCGATCACCCAGCGCAACGCGAGCTGTGCGGCGCTGAACCCGGGCGGCGTCAGCGCGGAGACCTCCCGCGCCGCGGCCACCCCGACCTCGAACGGCACTCCCGCGAAGGTCTCGCCGACGTCGAAGGCCTCGCCCGAGCGGTTGTAGGTGCGGTGGTCGTCGGCCGCGAAGGTGGTCGACTCGGTGTACTTGCCGGCGAGCAGGCCGCTGGCCAGCGGGACCCGCGCGATGACGCCCACCCCGGCCGCAGCCGCTGCCGGGAGGACCTGCTCGAGCGGCTTGCGCCGGAAGGCGTTGAGGATGATCTGCACACTGGCCAGGTGCGGCCGGGCGATAGCTGCGAGCGCCTCCTCGCAGGTTTCCACCGAGACGCCGTAGGCCCTCATCCTGCCCTCCTCGACCATCGCGTCCAGCGTGTCGAACACCTCGTCGCTGGAGTAGACCGGCGTCGGCGGGCAGTGCAGCTGCACCAGGTCGAGGGTGTCGACGCCGAGGTTGCGGCGGCTGCGGTCGTTCCAGGCGCGCAGTGTCTTGCCGGCGGCCCTTCCGGTGAAGGCCTCGGGCACGTGCGGGTCGGCCCGTCGTCCCATCTTGGTGGCCACGGTCAGGCCGACGTCGCCGCGCTCGAGCAACAGCCGCCCGACCAGCTCCTCGCTGCGCCCGTCGCCGTACACGTCAGCGGTGTCCAAAAAGCTGGCCCCGGCGTCGACGGCGGCGTGCAGTGTTGCCAGCGCGTCCTGCTCGCTGACTGCGCCCCAGTCCGCGCCGAGCTGCCAGCACCCCATCCCGATGACCCCGACCTGACGACCCGTGCGACCCAGCAGTCTTGACTCCATGCCTCCGACCCTATGACGGCCGGGCGGCCTGGCCGCGATCGCCGTGGGCCGGCAGGGGGAGACGAGTGACCTTCGGCCCGGTCTCCGGACGGATCCAGCGGTCGGGAGGGCAGACTGGGCCTGTGACCGATGGCAGCACGTCTGTGACTGATGGTGGCAACAACGGCGTCCGCACCCGGCTGTGGCGCGACGGCCGGCTCGAGGCCGAGAACTTCCCCATCGAGGAGGTCTCCGAGCACCTGCAGGACGAGAGCGCGCTCGTCTGGCTCGACCTGTGCCAGCCCGACCATGACCTCCTGCGCAAGCTGGCGGACGAGCTGACCCTCGACCCGCACGCCGTCGAGGATGCGCTGGCCACTGTCGAGCGACCGAAGGCCACCCGCCACGCCACGCATACCTTCGTGACGGTGTACGGGATGAGCCTGGAGGTGGGTGGGGAACCGAGGCTCAGCTCCCTGGACTCCCGACTCCAGGTCAGCCGGGTGTCGGCGTTCGTCATGCCCAGGGGCATCGTGACGGTGCGTGCCGACACGAACTTCGACATGGGCAAGGTGGTGGAGCGCTGGGAGGATGACGCCGACCTGCTTAAGCTCGGTCCGGGGGCACTGCTGCACGGCCTGCTCGACGTCGTCGTGGATGGTCACTTCGAGACCGTCCAGCTCATGGATGACGCGATCGAGTCCCTTGAGGACGGCTTGTTCGACGAGACGGCCGTGACCCGCCAGATCCAGCAGCGCACCTACCGCGTGCGCAAGGAGCTGGTGGAGATGCGCCGGGTCATCCTGCCCATGCGCGAGGTCGTCAACGAGATCCAGCATCACCGTGCCGAGGGCAACGGGCACCGCAGCGAGCTGGACGGCTGGTACGCCGACCTGTACGACCACGTGCTGCGGGCCTCGGAGTGGACCGAGTCGCTGCGGGACATGGTCACCACCGTGTTCGAGACCAACCTCTCCCTGCAGGAGGCCCGGCTGAACACGGTGATGAAGAAGCTGACCGGCTGGGCCGCGATCATCGCCGTGCCGACCGCGGTCACCGGCTGGTTCGGCCAGAACGTCCCCTACCCGGGGTTCGCCAGGCCCGCAGGCCTGTACGCCAGCGCCTTCGTGATCATCCTCATGGCCGGCACCCTCTACGTCGTCTTCAAACGCCGCAACTGGCTCTGACCCCAAACCTGCTCTGACCACAAACCCAGGGATGGTGCGGGTATTCAGGTCGCAGACCTAGGGACGGTGCGGGTATTCAGGTCGCAAACCTAGGGATGGTGCGGGTGACTGGATTGAGCCCTACGCTCCGGCCGCGGTGACGATGGCGTCGGTGAGGAAGCCGGCGAGCAGCCCCGTCAGCAGGCCGTAGGCGAGAAGGTCCGAGCGTCGGGTCCTGGCGGCAACAACAATGAGCTGGGTGACGACGTACAGGATCGACCCGGCGGCCAGGGTCAGGAACAGGCCTGAGACGGGCTCGCTGATGAACTGGTAGCCGACCAGGGTCCCCACGAAGGTGGGGCCGCCGGCGATGGCACCCATCGCCAGCAGGAATCCCAGCTCGGCAGGTGCCTGTTGCCGTCAGGTTCGATGTCGCCCACCAGGGGGGGCGACGATGCCGAAGCCCTCTGTGGCGTTGTGCAGGCCGAAGCCGATGACCAGTGGCAGGGCCAGGGCCAGCTCCCCGAGGGCGGACGCCTGGCCGATCGCCAGACCCTCTGCGAAGTTGTGCAGGCCGATGCCCATGGCAATCAGCAGGGAGAGCCGGCGGGCAGGCGACCAGGTGGCCAACCCGCCAGGGCCCCGGGCCACGATCTCGCTGACGCCCATCGCCCCCGGGCCGTGGCCGCCGTGGGGCTTCTCGAGGGGGTGGACCCGTACGATCTGCCGGGCCATCCATCGCTCGTAGGAGACCAGCGTCAGCAGGCCGACTGCCAGGCCCGCAGCGAAGATCGCGCCGTAGCCTGCGGCGGTGCTCAGCCCGTCCCTGCCTTCGTGGGCTGAGGCCAGGGCCTCATCGATCGGAGCCCAGGCCGCGGCCAGGACATCCCAGAAGAGGAAGAGCAGCACGCCGACGGCGGTCGCGTTCAGAAGCGCGCTCAGCGCGGGGGTGGCGTGGCGCAACCGACCGATCGGCAACCCCAGCAGGATCGTCACGCCGGCGATGAAGCCGAGCAGCATGGTCGACATCAGGCTCACCGGAGAACCGTAACTTCCCCTGCGGGTGGCGCCGGGGTGAATCGGAGGGGTGGGCCACCACCCCGGCCCGCGCACTGTCCTGGACCACCCGGCCCGCGCACTGCGCTGGCTCGGGGACTAGTGAACGTTCTGGTCTTCCTTCTGGGAGTCCCTGCCGCCCACCAGCAGGATGGCGCCGTCGGCACTGTCCTTCATGTGCTGAGGGGCGAGCGCCCGGGCCATGTGGTACGCCGCGATGGCCACGATGGTGCCGAAGGCGATACCGGTGAGGCTGAAGGTCTTGCTCAGGACCAGGCTCGTGTTGCCGATGGCGATGACGATGCCGGCGGCGACCGGGACCAGGTTGATCGGGTTGCCGAAGTCGACGTCGTTCTCTTTCCAGATCTTCGCGCCCAGCAGGCCGATCATGCCGTACAGGATCACGGTGATCCCGCCGAGCACGCCACCAGGGGTGGCGGCGACGACGGCCCCGAACTTCGGTGAGAGCCCGACGATGATGGCGACCAGCGCGGCAACGTAGTACGCGGCGGTGGAGTAGACCCGGGTCGCGGCCATGACGCCGATGTTCTCGGCGTACGTCGTGGTCGGCGAGCCGCCCACCGCGCTGGCGATCACGGTGCCGAAGCCGTCCGCGGCGAGGGCCTTGCCCATCACGCCATCGAGGTTGGTCCCGGTCATCTCTGCCACCGCCTTGACGTGGCCGGTGTTCTCGGCGATCAGGGCGATCACCGCCGGGAGAACGAGCAGGATGGCCGCCATGGAGAGGCTGGGCGTGTGCCAGCCCACGATCTCCTTGCCGCCGACCATCGAGGTGTGCGGCGGGAAGCCGATCCACGGTGCGCTGGTCACGCCCTCCCAGTTGACCCGGAAGTGGTCGGTGATCTTGCCGGTGGCCGGGTTCAATGAGGTGATCATCCCGAAGGAGCGGTCGAGCACCCAGGACAGGACGGTCCCGAACAGGAGCGCCAGGAAGATGGAGATCCGGCCGAAGAAGCCCCGCAGCCCCACAGCGCAGGCGATCGCGAACACCATGACGATCAGGGCGACCCACTGGTCCTGCGGCCAGTAGACATTCGCCACGACGGTGGCCAGGTTGAAGCCGATCAGCATCACCACGGCGCCGGTGACCACCGGCGGCAGCACCTTGTGGATGATCCCCGAGCCGAGGAAGTGGATCGCGACTCCGACCAGGGCCAGCACCAGGCCGGACACGAGTATGGCGCCCGTGACCGTGGACGAGTCGCCGCCCTGAGCGCGGACCGCGGCGACGGCGCCGACGAAGGATGCGCTGCTGCCGAGGTAGCTGGGGACCTTGCCCTTGACGATGAGCAGGAAGCAGATCGTCGCAATACCGCTCATCATGATCGCGAGCTGGGCGTTGAGTCCCATCAGCAGCGGGAACACGAACGTGGCGCCGAACATCGCCACCACGTGCTGCGCGCCTAGGCTCGCGGTCTTGCCCCAGGACAGCCTCTCGTCCGGAGCGACGATGTCGTCGGGGCCGAGATTGCCCTCGTGCAGCTTCCAGCCGATCAACGTCTTCCTCCAAGGAATTGCGCCCCGTGGGTGAAGATCGTCACGCACTGTCGCGGAACGAACTTAACTTATGCTCACCGCATACTTGGCATCCGGCGTTGTGAACAGATCAGAGGAGCAGGACATGCGTCACGTGGTGATGGCCGAGATGGTCGGCAGCGTCTTCGAGGTCGTGGCGGGTGCGGGCGACGTCGTGGAACCCACTGACACGCTGGTCATCCTGGAGTCGATGAAGATGGAGATCCCGGTCCTGGCCGAGGTCTCGGGTGTGGTCGCAGAGATGACGGTCATCAAGGGGGACGTGGTCAACGAGGGGGACTCGATTGCCGTGATCGCCGGATCCTGACGGCTGGTCCGCCTCTTATCCAGGACACCCCGGGCACCTGGGAGCCCGCGTGCCCGGGGTCGGCGAGAGGATGGCCTCATGACAATGATCGACAGTGCCTGGAGTGGACGTCGCCTGCGGTGCGCGCTCTTCGTGGATTTCGACAATGTGTACATCGGGCTCCAGCGCCTCGACCCCGCAGCCGCCGAGGCGTTTGCCAGCTCACCGGCTCACTGGCTCACCGCTCTGGAGACCGGCAACGACGCGGACGGTGAGTTCTCCCGGCGGTTCCTGATCCGGGCCTGCTACCTGAACCCCTCGGTGTTCTCGCAGTTCCGGCCGAACTTCACCCGAGCGGGTTTCAGCGTCGTCGACTGCCCTTCGCTGACCCAGCAGGGCAAGAGCAGCGCCGACATCAACCTGGTGCTCGACGCCGTGGACGCCCTGAGCGCGGAGACCAGGTATGACGAGTTTGTGATCCTGTCGGCGGATGCCGACTTCACACCCCTGGCGCTGCGTTGCCGCGCAGCCGATCGCCGCGTCACGATCATCACCGCCGGACCTGCCGCGAGCGCCTACCGGGCCGTGGCGGACATCGTCATCACCGCGGACGAGCTTGCCGACCTGGTGAAGAATCCCGATCCGGCAGCGCTGGAGGAACCCGCCACAGCGGCCATCGAACCGGTAGAGAGGTCGCCCCGGTCCTCACCGCCGGTCACCCCTGCCAAGGGAGCAGCATCCCCGCAAGGTGCCGGCGCTGTGGACCTGCCGCCACTGCAGCGCCAGGTGGTTGATGTCACGGACATCCCGAACCTGCCGACCGAGCGCTACCGCATCCTGCTCACCACGCTGGCCGACGACGTGACCGCTGTCCGGTTCGACCGGCCGGAGACCTCACGGCGGGTACGCGATGCCTGCCAGGCTGCCGGTGAGCCGATCGGCAGGGCCTCGGTCAATACGGTGATCAACGGTGTCCTGTATGCCGGGCTGGACCTGAAGGCGAAGCCCGCCGCGGCGAACGTCGCCGAGACCTGGGCCGACAATGTCATCGGCCTGTGTCGGGGGGCCCGGATGGACCTCGGCCCGCAGGACGTCGCAGCGATCCGCGCCTGGGTCGGTGGCGGGCTGCTCAAGAAGTAGGCCGGCTGAACCCAAGGTGGGCGGATACGCCACCTTGGGTTGCTTCTGCCTGGTGCCGCCGGGGGCGAACCTGATCTCAGGGGAGCCCATCCTGGATCTCCGCGAGACGCCGAAGGGCAGAGGGCGAAACCGGGACCAGAGACCTGTCAGCCTCAACACGGAGCGAGAACGTTCATGAATGTGACGACTCAGGAATCCACAGCAGCCGGCACCACGGTCACGACCGGAGAAGCGCGGCCCGAGTTCTCCCAGGAATACTCACAGGGTCACCTTGAGGAGATGGACTCGCGCGAACTGCTTGACGGGTACGCCGAGTAGCTTTCATCGTTCGGTGTCGATGACCAGACCCGACTCCTCGGCGATCTGGGCGAGTCGGGCCCGCTTCTGGTTCTGCGGGAGGTCCTCGATGCCGAACTTGTGAAAGAGCATGCGCAGGTGGGTCTTGACCGCGTCCACGCTCAGGGACAGCTCATTGGCGATCTGCTGGTTGCTGGCCGGGCTCGCGTAGGGCTGCGCGGCCTGGAGCGGCCGGCACAGCGCGATCAGGACTGATCGTTGTGACTCGGTCACCCGGGTGACCGCAGGGTGCGTGGCGCGGGCGACCGTCTGCTGGGTCATTTCCATCATGGTCTGCGGCGGGGCGCAGAAGGTCAGCACCGACTCACCCATCCTGATCTTGTCGCGGTCGCTCAACCGGGCGCGGTGAGCCAGCCTGCGACCGTTCAGGTAGGTCCCGTTGCGGGACAGCCCGTCGTCCAGGATGGTCCATAGCCCCCCGACCCTCTCCAGGATGGCGTGTACCCGGGACACCTGGCTGTCCTCGCTCAGGCAAACCTCGGCCGTGGGCGCCCGACCGATGGTGACGGCGCCGCCCTCGGCTGGCAGCGGCCAGTGCTGTTGCTCGCCACGCAGGTTGCTGCGGGCGAGGTAGGCCTCGCCGTGGTCTCGTGCCGCACCGACCATCTCGCCCCGGGCAGAATCGGTCATTTCGGCCTCCCACCTCCGAGCATGCCCTCTTGACCCGCCGACGTCCATGCCCTCTGGGTCTGGCTAGGCCGGCAGCAACCCGGACATGCTGGCCAGTACCGCGGTCTTGAGGTCGGCGAAGGTACGCTCGAACCGGAGCACCAGCCACGCGAGCCCAGCCATCAGCGTCGCCCCGAAGATCGCCGCGCCGACGAGCCCCGCGTCCAGGTCGGGGCGCGCCCGGCGTACGACGTCGGCGAACGCGCCCATCGAGTCCTCCCGCACGAGCCTCATCGACTCATGCCAGCGGCGGCCCGTCCGGAACACCTCGGTGGTGATCAGCTTGGCGAAGTTGGGGTTGGCATGCGCCTGGGTCAGCACCTCGGTGACCAGGACTAACCCAGTTGTGTTTGCTGCGCGGACAGGACGGCTCGTCAGGAACCGTCCAGGTCCCGCCCGAGGTATGCCGGATACCGGGCCCGCTCGCTCCGCCTTCACGAGTCGCGCCGCATCCTGCCGTGTCAGGGGTTTCCTCGCCTCACACACCTGCTGGAATTGTCAGCTGGGCCAGGCCCGGCCATCAACTGAGCTGAGGCTAAGGACCCGCGTCGTTCACCCGCGCCGTGGCCATGTGAGGCCAGTGGTGGGCAAAGGTCACAGAGCTGTCGCACCGTTGCCTGGTGTGGTTGTGATGGTGATGGTGGGTGCGGTGATGGTGGGTGCGGTGATGGTGGGTGCGGT
>JACMPC010000228.1 GCA_014377705.1 Dermatophilaceae bacterium | reverse complement strand
GCAACTGGCTCATCTCGCGTCGGTCTGTGGAACCGTGGCGAATGTCGGCAGCGGACTACCTTGCTGCGCCCGGTGGTGGGCCGCTCACGGGTCGCGAGGTGGCGACGCCGTGGGATCCGGCCTTGGCCACCGCGATGCGGGAGCGTGGTCATGCCGTGCATGAGGAGCGGGTGGTCGACGTGCTGCTGGCCGACTGGAACGGCGTGTAGCGACAGGACCAGCCACTGGGCGGTCAGGCGCGACCTCACCAACAGAGGAAGTCAGGGCTCGATGCGATGGGCTTGTTGCCGGTGTGCGAGACATAGCTGCCCGGACCGAGGCAGGTGTACGTCTGAGTGCCGCTCCAGGCGTTGGCTTTGGTCTCGCGGACCAGGAGCAGCACGTGCGTGACCCTGTCCTGCTGCTCGAGGTAGCGCCGCCCGACCGAGGAGGTCGTGGACGTCCGGTTCTGCGACTCCCAGTGGAAGAGCTCAGGTGAGATCGCATAGTCCCCTACATCGTCGTGGGGGAGCGACGTCGACTGGCGCAACCGGGTGGTCACCCCGGGCGCACGCTCGCGCACGCCGCGCTGGTCTCGGCGCGCTGAGGTTCACTCCGGCGGTAGGAGGAACTCGCAGCGGGGGCCATTGGCTCGGCGCAGTCGGGCGTCGAGAGTCGCCATCCTGGCTCCGAGGCTCTCGGCCAGGGCGATGCACCACCCGTCGTAGGGGGTGACGTCGGACCTGAGCTCCCATGCCCGGGCCGCGCAGGGGCCGTAGGGGAAGAGCTCGACGCGAAGCGCGAGCAGGTCTTCGTACGCCAAAGAGGCTGTGTCGGCGGTGATGTCGGCGGCCAGGACCGATCGGCGCAGCACGTTCGCAACCTCGACGGGCAGGTGGTGCGGCGCGGCTAGCGGCCCGGCGGAGAGCACCTGCTCTGCCCACGTGCCTGCGGCGCCGGTGTCCAGGAGGGCAGCGACCACCACGGAGGCGTCGATGACGACCGTCAACGGCGGTCCGCATCGAGATGGGCCAGAAGGCGATCTGTGCTGATCGACCCCCCGGTCGCGGCCTTGCGGGCTCGGACCCTGGACAGCCAGACCTCTGAGTCGGGGCTGTTCGCCAGCTCGACCAAGCGCGCCCGCAGGTACTCCTGGAGCGAGCGGCCGGTCAGCGCTGCCCGGGCGGCCAGCTCGGCGCTGGTCTCATCGGGCACGTCCCGGATAGTGATCGACTTCGCCATGCTGCCAGAATGCAGGCGTACGCACTGAAGTGCAAGCGTGGGTCAGTGTCTGCCCGCGACTCAATGGGTCGCCTCCGCCGGCGGGACGTTATGGCTGACATGGGCGGCGGGACCGGGTGCCGTTGACAGCGCGGCGATCTATGAAGTCGCGCGCCGCTCGGACACCCAGCACAAGTAGGGCTGTGAACGTCCGACCACGGATCAGACAGACGCATCGACCAGTGGGAGGCGCGCGGTTCGATGCCCCTGGAGCAAACTCTCCAGCATGGCCTGGGTTTCCGGGTCCACCGACGTGATGACCGTGCCGACCATCCCGCGCGTCAACAGCACCTTGTAGACGTTGCGGACCAGCCGCTCGAACTCTTCCTTGCTGACCTTGGCCTGGTTGCGAAAGTCGGGATCCTTGTTGGCCGATCGAACGGTGACCCACCGGTCG
>JACMPC010000227.1 GCA_014377705.1 Dermatophilaceae bacterium | reverse complement strand
GCAGGAGCAGGAGAATGCCGCGCTGCTGGCGGACGTCTCGGCCAGGCCGTGCTTCGGCGCACCGGCCATGGAGAACCGCGCCAGGTGCCCGGACGCGGTCACCGCGCTGCCACTGGTTGCCGTCACCAAGGTGGATGCGCCATGGGCGGCCGAGCCGGGATGCCACGGCACCGCCACTGGTGCGGACGTGGTCCAGACGTGCTTCTGGGGCACCGGCAAGCCCACCCGGGTGGTGGCGTTGGTCGGTGACTCTCATGCGCAGGCCTGGCGAGCAGCGATGCACCGGATCGCGAAGGCCAGGAACTGGCAGCTCATCGAGCTTTTCGCCGGTGGGTGTCCGGCGAACGCCTCCCAGAGCATCGTCTTCAAGCACCGGACCGACGCAGGCCAGTGCCCCGAGTGGACGACCAAGACCACGGGCAGGCTCAGGGCATTGGCGCCCGACGACATCATCACCACCGCCTTCGCTCAGCAGAACGTCTTCCAACCTGCTGGCTCGGGCCCGGCGGGGTTCGAACGGGTCTGGCGGGACTGGCTGGTCTTCAGCCGGGTCACGGTCCTACGAGACATCCCGACCACGGCCAGCCGCAACGGCCCGCAGTGCCTGGCCATCAACGCGGACAGGCCGCAGGCCTGCGCCAACCCTCGGGCAGCCGTCCTGGTCGACGACGACCTGATGCGGGCCGCGCGAGCCATGCGCGGCGAGGTCAACCTGATCGACCTCAGCGACCACTTCTGTGACGCCAGACGCTGCTACGCCGTGATCGGCGGGGCGAGCATCTACTACGACGATGACCACATGAGCAACCAGTTCAGCGCTTCCCTGGCCTGGGCTTTTCTGCGCGAGATGCCGCCGATCTGAACCAGTCGTGCGACCGCTCGCCCTATCCAGGTCGAGCGGTCGCACGACCAGGTCCCCGGCATGTTCTGTTTCCGGGACTGCGTGTCGACGAGCATGCCAGGTCCCTGTCAGTGGCCGTTCGCGCTTCCGACGATCAGATTCGGGTCGGCGGTCGGGCCGTCACCTGGCAGCACCGGACCGGTGAGCCGCGACTTCAGGGCAGGATCTTCAACCGGGAGCTTGCCTGCCTGGGGCGCGACCAAGACGGGGGACACCTGGGCGTTCAGCTGCGGCTCGAGACTCCACGCTGCGGGCGCGAGTGGGAGCCAACGCCTGCCGGTCTGCTGAAACAGCAGTGTGCCGGTGCGCCGGTAGAGCGCAGTCAGCTCCATGACGTGGATCTCGTGGTAGCCCACGTGGATGTTACGGCCCTGCGCCCACCCCGGGACCACGACGTTGGTGATCGTGGAGACGGTTGCGCGCTGTGGCAGGGTTCCCACGGTGAACCACCGGCCTTGTGACCACATCTGGAGCCAGCCGGAGCCGGTGTAGTTGACCTGGACGCGAGGCGCCTTGACGGCCAGGACCTCAAGCGGATAGGTGGGCTGGACTGCCGGGGAGGCATATTGGGGCAGCGACAGGGAGACAGTCGAGTAGGTGACTTTCGACCCGGTGAACGTCCAGTCGTTTTCATAGAGCTGGACGCGCAGGCCGCACCTGGCGGGCGGTGTTCGCACGATCATGTCAAAAGTGGAGAAGTTGTCGCCACGCACTGCGTAGTTCTCGGCGAGAATCCGGGGTGACGCACCGGGGCACAAGGCGATCAGGCCGACTCGCCCTGAGGTGGAGTTGGTGTTCGGGGTGTGCTGGAGCTTTGCGCGCCAGTTGAGGCGGTACCAGGCGTTGGGTATCACGCGGGTGGCCGGTACATCCTGCGCCAGCGCCTCCCAAGAGCGGCCCGAGGTGGTGATCCGGACAGCGGCGGAGTTCCCGTCGGTAGTACGTACGAAGGTGCCGGGGGTCCTCGAGGTCACCCGCGCCGTCCAGCCGACGGGTAGTCCTGCGCTCCACCTAGAAAGGCTTCCGTTGCTCAACAGAGAAGGCTGGTACGCGGCAGCCCGTGACGCCGGGATCGCCAGCCGGCTGATCTGCTGGCCCTTGTCGTTGAGGATAACCGCGGCGCGCACCGTCAGACCTTTTGACGTGAGTACCCGCAGACGCGCGGCGGGGTAGCCACGCAGAAGGTCGTAGCTGCTGGCCGTCCCCATCGCCAGGGAGACCTGCTCGAGGGGCAGTGTGGTTTTCAGCGCGGAGTACAGCTCGGCCAGCAGACTGGCTGCGCGGGGGTCATGGGTCCGCCGCACCCAAGAGTCCAGGGCGATCATCGCCTCGTTGTTTCCGTTCAGGACGTACGTGGCGGGCTTGGTGGGGTACTCCTGGATGTAGGTGAGCCCGCGCTCCCGGGAGACGAACCCACCGTCCGATCTTGGAAGCATGAAGCTCTCGAATGCCCGGCTGGCCGCGTCGAGCCACTGTGCGTCGTGGGTCCGGTCGTAGATCCAGGTGAGGGAGTTCATAGCCGAGCCCTGCGCCAGGCCCGACAGCCATCCAGGCTGAAGCGTCGGCGTACTGGGGTTGGCGCTGAAAGGGAAGGGATAGGGAAACAGCAGTGTGTCGTGGCGGAGGCCAGCGCCGTCGGTGTATCCGCGGGTGGTCGCTCCAGCCATCAACGTCCGGGCACCGAGCAGACTGAGGCAAGTCTGTTGCGCGGTGGTGTTGCGGCTATCCCTCAGCGTCAGCGCGATGAAGTTGCTGAGGTTCTGGGGGTTGTACAGGGCCAGGTTCGCGTATGGCGCCTTGGTGACGTGCGGCTTGCCGTTCTCCAGGACGAAGTTATGCGGCAGAAGTGCCCCATCGCAGGTAGCAGCGGCCGCAGATGCGGGCAAGAGGGGATTCGTCGTCAATGCGATGGCCAACGTCAAAGATGAGATTGCTGTGAGCGCGACCATTGCGCGTCGACCAATTGATTGCAAGATCATGATCCCTGATTTCTCCTCGGTTCGTCGATTGTCCGCCTAGTAGACGCCCTCGATCGGGTAATCGCGTAATTTCCCCCGCCGAGGGTCGCCCTGTCCGTGATATCGGCCCGGCGGTTGGATGCGGATGCCAGCTACGAATTGTTGGCAGTAGTAGGGTTTGGACGTTTTCAGCGTCAGCCGCGACCGTGATGACGCCAACTGCAGCGGACGAGGAGCTGGACTTGACGATGACACTCGGATCCCGTCGCAGCCAGGCTCGACGGGCGGTCGCCCGGATGCTTCCCCCGGGGGTGAAACGTGCCCTGCATCGAATCATCGACGGTGGTCGCGCCCTCACCGTGCGGGGTGCGGCGCGGAAAGGGACGGCCGATGCGCCGGCGGCCCCGGTCACGGCTCCGGTCGCGGCTCGTTTGCCTCCCCTGGACATGACCGCGCACATCCCTCGTGACCATGCCCGTCAGGTCGGCTCGCAGTACTACATCGAGGAGGCCATGCGGGCTCAGACGCCGGCAAACCCGGTGATGGATCTCGGCTGCGGTGACGGCGCATCGGCCGAGGTCTTCCGATCTGAGCTTCCAGTCGTTCGCTGGGTCGGCGTCGATATTGTTGAGTCTTCGACCGTCTGGGACGTCCAGGGTGAAGATGTTCTGGTCTTCGACGGTGTGCATCTGCCATTCTCCGACAACTCTTTTCCTCTTGTGCACACAAACCAGGTATTCGAACACGTGCGGAATCCTCAGGCGCTGCTGCTCGAGATCAGGCGTGTACTGACCCCGGGCGGGATCTTCATTGGCAGCGTGTCGCAGTTGGAGCCTTATCACGCGTACAGCCTCTGGGGTGGATACACGCTTTACGGTTGGGCCACCTTGTGCAGGGATGCAGGGCTGATTCTGGAGGAGGCCCGCCCAAGCATTGACTCCATCGCGTTGATCACGCGCCAGTACGAAGGTGCACCGCCCGAGCACGCCCGGTATTGGGAGCTGTCGCCGCTCAACGTCGAGATTGACACGTGGGCCGTGGAAACCGATGCATCTGTGCTCGCGGTCAACGCAAGGAAACTGCAGTTCTGCGGGCAGTTCGCCTTCCGGGTCCGCAAACCGCTGGACACCCCCGCCTCCTGACCCCTGCCGCCCGGACGCTTCGAAGCCGGCGACCAGACGGTTTCTCATTCCCGTCTCGTTCGCTCTATCGTGAGCAAGCGTCTCCCGGCGCCAACCCAGCCCACACGGGTCCGGCCGCGCCTTGCGCGCGAAGAGTAAAGGCGAAGATGGCTATACAGATACAGGACAGCGCCGACGTCTCACCAATGGCCACGATCGGGGATGGCTCGTCCGTCTGGCATCTTGCGCAGGTGCGTGAGGGGGCCGTGCTGGGGGAGAACTGCATCATCGGCCGAGGCGCGTATGTCGGCACCGGGGTACAGATGGGCGACAACTGCAAGCTGCAGAACTACGCACTGGTCTACGAGCCCGCGGTGCTCGAGGACGGCGTCTTCGTCGGTCCTGCCGTGGTCTTCACCAACGATCACTTCCCACGCTCGATCGACCCCGACGGCATGCTCAAACGTGGCGACGACTGGGAGGCTGTCGGCGTGACCGTACGACGGGGAGCGTCGATCGGCGCTCGCGCCGTGTGCGTGGCCCCCGTCACGATCGGGCGGTGGGCGCTGGTCGCCGCCGGCTCCGTAGTGACCAGGGATGTGCCCGACTTCGCCCTTGTCGTCGGCGTCCCGGCCCGGCGGATACGATGGGTCGGGCGCGCCGGCGTCCCCCTGGAGCCGGAGGGCGAAGGCACATGGAAGTGCCCTCAGACCGGCGAGCTGTACGTCGAAACCAATGAACGCCTGATGGAGGCACCCCAGTCATGACCGAATTCATCTCTCCGGCAAAGCCGCTGATCGGTGACGAGGAGCGTGCGGCTGTCGACCGGGTGCTGCGCAGTGGCATGCTCGCCCAGGGCCCCGAGGTCGCGGCCTTCGAGACGGAGTTCTCCGAGCACTTCGGGCTCGGTCGCGCCTGTGTCGCGGTCAACTCCGGCACCTCAGGCCTTCACCTGGGCCTGCTCTCCAGCGGCATCAAGGCCGGTGACGAGGTCATCGTCCCGTCGTTCACCTTTGCGGCGACGGCGAACTCCGTGGCCCTGACCGGGGCGACCCCGGTCTTCGCCGACATCGACCCGGGCAGCTTCTGCCTCAGTGCGGCGGCGGTCGAGGCCGCGGTGACCGCCAAGACTGTAGGCATCCTGCCGGTGCACCTCTACGGCCACCCGGCAGACATGACCGGCCTGATGGCTGTGGCGGCCAAGCACGGACTCCAGGTCTTCGAGGACGCGGCCCAGGCGCACGGCGCCTCGCTGCAGGGCACCCCCGTCGGCTCGTTCGGCACCTTCGGGATGTTCTCGCTCTACCCGACCAAGAACATGACCTCCGGTGAGGGCGGCATGGTCTCGGTGGCCAGCGACGAGATCGAGCGCCTGATGCGGCTGTACCGCAACCAGGGCATGATGCGCCAGTACGAGAACGAGGTCGTCGGCTTCAACACCCGGATGACCGACATCCACGCGGCGATCGGTCGGGTTCAGCTCACCAAGGTCGGCGCCTGGACCAAGCGGCGTCAGGAGAACGCGGCCTTCCTGTCGGCCAACCTCCAGGGGGTGACCGCGCCTCCGGTCGCCGAGGGTGCTGTCCACGTCTACCACCAGTACACCGTCCGGGTCCCGCAGGACCGTGACGGCCTAGCCAAGGCGTTGAAGGCAGAGCACAACGTGGGGTCTGGCATGTTCTATCCGATCCCCAACCATCGGCTCAAGCCGTTCCAGGCGGACGTCGAGCTGCCCGAGACAGAGCGGGCTGCCAGGGAGTGCCTGTCGCTGCCGGTGCACCCGTCGCTGTCGCAGGCGGATCTCGAGCGCATCGTCGCCGGGGTCAACGCCCTTGCAAGGGCAGGTGCCTGAGATGGCAAACCTGCGAGCCGGCCTGATCGGGCTGGGCATGATGGGCCGTCACCACGCTCGGGTGCTGGCCGGCCTCGAGGGTGTCGACCTGGTTGCCGTCGCCGATCCGGGTGGCGACCAGCACGGCGTCGCCGGCGGACGTCCGGTGCTGAGCAGTGTCCAGGAGCTGATTGCTGCCGGCATCGACTACTGCATGGTGGCCGTGCCGACGATCTACCACGAGGATGTCGGTCTGGCCCTGGCTGAGGCCGGCGTTCATACGATGATCGAGAAGCCGCTGGCCCAGGACACCCCGTCGGCTCGCAAGCTGGCCGACGCGTTCGCCGCCAATAGCCTGGTGGGCGCGGTCGGTCACATCGAGCGGTACAACCCGGCTCTGCAGTCCGCCCGTGCCCGTCTCGCGGCCGGGGAGCTGGGCTCGCTCTACCAGGTCACCACCCGACGTCAGGGGCCGTTCCCGGCCCGAATCGCCGACGTTGGCGTCGTCAAGGACCTGGCCACCCACGACATCGACCTGACCGCCTGGGTGACTCAGCAGCCGTTCACCTCGGTGGGCGCGCGCACCGCGACCAAGAGTGGTCGTGAGTTCGAGGATCTGGTCGCCGTCACCGGTCTGCTCGCCGACGGCACGGTCACCAACCACCTGGTCAACTGGCTCTCGCCGCTGAAGGAGCGGGTCACCATCATCACCGGTGAGCGTGGGACATTCGTGGCTGACACGTTGACCGCCGACCTCACGTTCTATGCCAACGGCCTGGTGCAGACGACCTGGGACGACATCGCCAAGTTCCGTGGCGTCTCGGAGGGTGACGTAGTCCGGTTTGCGATCGCCAAGCCTGAGCCGCTGCGAATCGAGCACGAGCAGTTCCGCAACGCCGTTCTCGGTAAAGAGTGCGACATCGTCACCCTTGAGCAGGGCATGACCACGGTGGCAGTCGCCGAGGCCGTCATCGAGTCTGCGCGCACCGGCCGGACGATCGACCTTCCCAGGGTCTAGTCGACCATCTCCCCTGCGGCCAGGGAGAGCGACGGCAAGGCGGGTCAGCCGAGGAGTCACCTCGACTGACCCGCTATGTCGTGTCTGCTCTGCCCCGCGTCAGCGAGGGCCTCACCAGTCAGCGCAGGTGCTGCTCCAGTGCGGCTACGGTGGCCTCGGCGGCCCGCCCCTTCCCGTAAGGCGTCGCAGTGGCCGGCACCGGTCGCGGGCGCATGACCACCTCGGCCAGGTCGTCGACCTGAGGGCGCAGGACATTCCAGCCCAGGTCCACCGTCTCGGTCCACTCCGTCTCGGTGCGCAACGTGGTGCAGGGCGCTCCGAGCAGGAATGCCTCCTTCTGCAGACCGCCGGAATCGGTGACCACGCCGCGAGAGTGCAGCACGGCCGCCACCATCTGTGGGTATCCCAGGGGCTCGGTGGTCCGTAGTGCACCCGCCGTGAGGTCAATCCCTGAGGATGCAGACCTGGCCACAAGGCGGGGATGCGCCAGGAGCACGACCGGGATCGGCAGTGCGGCGAGCGCGTCGATGATGGCTTTCAGCTGCTCGGGGTCGTCGGTGTTCTCGGCCCGGTGAATGGTGGACACGAGATAGTCCCGGGACGGGTCCACGCCCTCGGGCAGCAGCGGAACGGAGTCACGAACCTGTGCTGCGATGCGCAGGCAGACATCAGTCATCACATCCCCGACCAGAACCGCCCGCCCGCCCAGACCCTCGCGGGTCAGGTGATCGACGGCGGTCTGGGTCGGGGCCAGGCAAAGGTCGGCCGCATGGTCGGTGAGCACGCGGTTGTGCTCTTCCGGCATACGGCGGTTGAACGAGCGAAGGCCTGCTTCCAGGTGCGCCAGGGGGAGGTGCATCTTCACGGCTGACAGCGCGCCGGCAATCGTCGAGTTGGTGTCGCCGTAGACCAGGACCCAGTGGGGACGGTGCTCGTCGAGCACCCCGTCCAGGGCCGACAGCATCGCGCCGGTCTGCACCCCGTGGCTGCCCGAGCCGACTCCCAGATGGACGTCCGGCGCGGGGATGTCCAGGTCCTCGAAGAACACGTCGGACATCTTGACGTCATAATGCTGGCCCGTGTGCACGATGACATGTTCGTGGCCGGCAAGGGTGAGGGCCTGGGCGATGGGAGCCAGCTTCACAAACTGGGGTCGGGCTCCCACGATCGACAGAATCTTCATGCAGTGGACCTTCCGGACGTTGTCGGCAATGCCGCTCAGATCGGCCTCGTGCCGATGATCATGGACCCGCGATCCTCTCATGGTTGGGCGTCTACCATCGATCGGGTGCCCGGGCAGATCGCTGACGGCATCGCGTGGCGAGGCGCCGTACACGTGTTCCGTATGATTTGGCGGGACGTGTGACCGGATGACTTCGACAAAGATTGGTGCCTTGTGAAGATTTGTGTTGTTGCCCTCGGCAAGATTGGCCTTCCGCTGGCCGTTCAGTTCGCCAGCAAGGGACATGAGGTCGTCGGGGTCGACGTCAACGCGACAACGGTCGCAGAGGTGAATGCCGGGCGTGAGCCGTTCCCCGGTGAGACTGACCTGCAGACCAAGCTCGCCGCGGTTGTCGCCGCGGGCCTGATGACCGCGACGACCGACTACGCCAAGGCCGTGCCCGGTGCCGAGGCTGTCGTCGTCGTCGTGCCGCTGTTCGTCGATGGCGAGGGCACGCCTGACTTCGGCTGGATGGACTCTGCCACGCGCGACATTGCCGCGAACCTCACCGCGGGCACGCTCATCTCTTATGAGACGACTCTGCCTGTTGGGACAACCCGCAAGCGCTGGACGCCAATGCTCGAAGAGGGGTCCGGGCTCAGCGAAGGGAGTGACTTCCATGCTGTGTTCAGCCCTGAGCGAGTGCTCACCGGGCGCGTCTTCGCAGACCTGCGCAAATATCCGAAGCTGATTGGCGCGCTCTCGCCCGCCGGCGCACAGAGCGCCCGCGAGTTCTACGAAGCGGTCCTCGACTTCGACGAGCGACCGGATCTGGATCGCGGCAACGGTGTATGGGACCTGGGCAGCACCGAGGCATCCGAGCTGGCCAAACTGGCCGAGACGACCTATCGGGATGTCAATATCGGCCTTGCCAACCAGTTCGCCCGATTCGCAGCCGAGAACACCATCGACATCCATCAGGTCATCGCAGCCAGCAACTCCCAGCCGTACAGCCACATTCACCACCCCGGTATCGCTGTCGGCGGACACTGCATCCCGGTCTACCCCCGGCTCTACCTGTGGAACGACCCAGGGGCCACCGTGGTGCGTGCGGCGCGCGAGGCGAATGGCGCGATGCCGGACTACACCGTCGGGCTGCTCGAGGGTGCCTACGGAGACCTGAGCGGCGCCAGGGTGGTTGTCCTCGGGGCGGCCTACCGCGGCGGTGTCAAGGAGACCGCGTTCTCAGGTGTCTTCCCCACCGTCGAGGCTCTCACCCGGCGCGGCGCCGAGGCCGTCGTGCACGACCCGATGTACACGCCGGAGGAGCTCGCCGGTCTCGGGCTGAAGGCCTACGAGCCGGGGTCACCGGTGGACGCCGCGGTACTCCAGGCGGATCATGCCGAGTATCGCGATCTGCGTCCGTCCGATCTTCCGGGCGTTAAGGTGCTGGTCGACGGTCGATCCTTCACGGACCCCGCTGTCTGGGCCGGGGTGACGCACCGGGTCGTCGGTGTGGCCGTCACATAGGCCACGCCGTCAATAGGCCGAGCCGTCAATCAGGCCCTCCAGAAGCCCAGCCAACCGTGAGAGAGAACGTGCGGCCACTCTCAGGGGTCACCAGCTGAAGGTCAGACGTCAGCCGGGACACGAATGACCCTGAGCCGATGTCCTTGCTGATCGGGTCCTGCTTTGTCAGCGTGAGGTGGTGTACGTGGACTCGATTGACCCCGACAGCGCGATTGTCCGTTTTGCTCGACACCTGGGGGCGGAACGGGGTCTGTCCGAGCACACCCAGCGGGCATACCTGGGCGATCTGCGCAGCCTGACGTCGTACGCTCGCGATCGCGGGATCAGCGACCTTTCCGGCCTGCAGCTCGGTGATCTGCGCTCGTGGCTGGCGCACCAGTCGGAGAACGGGGCGGCGCGCTCGACCCTGGCTCGTAGGGCCGCCTCGGCCCGGGCGTTTCTGCGCTGGGCAACCCGCGCCGGTGTGATCGACGCGGATCCCTCACTGCGACTGGTGGCACCGCACCGTCTGAAATCCCTTCCAGGAGTGCTGAGACAGGACGAGATCAACGCTGTTCTAGACGTGGCGGCGGTGGCTGCCGACGATCAGGATGCCATCCATCTTCGGGACCGGGCGATGCTGGAGCTGTTGTATGCCAGCGGGATTCGCGTTGGCGAGCTGGTGGGCCTGAATATCGATGATGTCTCCTTCGAGTCAAACCTGGTGCGGGTCATGGGCAAGGGAGCCAAGGAAAGGACGGTTCCGTTCGGGGTGCCTGCGGCGAACGCGGTGCAGGGATGGCTGCAGCTCGGCCGTGACCAGCTGGTCACCACGCGCAGTGGTCCCGCGCTGTTCCTGGGCCGGCGAGGTGGCCGCGTTGACCCGCGTCAGGTACGTACCGCGGTCCATCAGCTACTACGGCACGTGCCGGACGGCCCGGATGTCGGCCCGCACGGTCTCAGGCATACTGCGGCCACTCATCTGCTGGAAGGCGGCGCTGATCTTCGTGCAGTCCAGGAGATGCTCGGCCACGCCAGCCTGGCCACCACCCAGATCTACACGCACGTGTCGGTGGAACGGCTGAAGCGCTCTTACCAGCAGGCCCACCCTCGCGCCTGATCGGCTTGGGCTGAGCTCCTCGGCAGGCGTGGTCGACAGACAGACGAGACCCTGCGGGGTCAGCCGAGCGGAAGCAGGATCGGGCGGCCGACGCCCAGCAGCAGCAACGGGTCCCGGTAGGTGGCTGCCGAGATGGCGCCCCAGTGCAGGCAGGTCGCTGGCAGGCAGTGTCCTGCTGTGGGGGATATCACGCCGATCGGATTGCCCCGATGAACGCGCGCTCCGGCTGTCAGCCGCCCGTCGACCGGCTCATAGGTGGTCCGCAGTCCTGCGGCGTGTCGGACGGTGATCACCCCCCGCCCGGCGATCACCCCTGAGAACGCCACGACGCCTTCGGCTGCGCTCAGGACTGGCTGGCCCACCGACGCCAAAAGGTCGACCCCCCGGTGCCCCCGTGACCACCGGTCCCGAGGCTGCTCGAACCGGCGCCGGATCGCGGGCCGTGGGGACAAGGGCCATGCGAGGACCTCACGCGCCTGGACAGAGGGGGCGTACGCCACGCTGCCCGCTCCGATGACCGGCGCCGGGTTGTTGGGAGGCCGCCGCGCGTCAGCAGTCGGAACAATCGCCGCGGCAACGGATCGTGCGCCAGCTGGCATCGCGGTCGCAGGAAGGGCGCTACCGGGCAGCGCGGACGCAGTGACGGCTGTGGCCGCGATGAGGGCGGCCACAGCCACGGGAAGCAGAAGTCGCATCGGGCTAGGGTCTCCCGATCGGGCGCCGGATTCTGGCCCGCCAGGCTGGCCTGTGGAGGACGTGACGAACCGGTCCACCCCTGTGGACGGGGCGGCTCAGCGTGCGGCCAGCGCGGCCAGTCGCCCGGCGGCCTCCTTCAGTACGTCGTCGCGCTTGCAGAACGCGAACCGGACCAGAGTCCGCGTCGCGGCCTTGTCATCACAGAACGCCGACACCGGAACCCCGACCACTCCGCACAGGGCGGGCATCTGCCGGCAGAAGTCCAGCGCGTCGCTCACGCCCAGAGGCGCGGCATCGGCGATCACGAAGTAGGTGCCGGCCGGACGTGACACGGTCAGCCCGGCAGCGGTGAGCCCGTCACAGAGCAGGTCGCGCTTGGCCTGCAACGACG
>JACMPC010000005.1 GCA_014377705.1 Dermatophilaceae bacterium | reverse complement strand
GGCCGGGGACCGGGTCACCATCGTCCAGCGTCCGGCACACGGGGTCACCATCGCGCAGGTATTCCGGGCGCTCACCCTCGAGCCCGAGCTGCTGCCCTCCATCCTGGCCGCTGATGAGCTCGATGAGGAGTCCCGGGCGATGGCTCGGGAAAGGCGGACTTTCACGCTGGACTCACCTGAGCCGTCCACGGATCCGAGCTGACTGAGGCCCCCCCCGACAGCCCGCTCCCGCTATCCTGAGGCTCATTGCGCTGAGCGTCACGGATCTTCGCGCTCGCGATCGGTGAATTCGCCATTGGCACAGTGAAGCTCGTCACCAAGGGGCTGTCCCCGCAGATCACTGACGGCGTCGGCATCTCGATCCCGACGGCTGGCCACATCGTCTCGGCATATGCCCTCGAGGTCGTCGTGGGCGCGCCCCCTGATCGCCACCCTGGCCGCCCGGATGACCCGCGTACGGCTACTGCCCAGCCGGCCCTGTTCCGCTTCGCCGCCCACAACAAGGTCACCGCACTCCTGGCGGTGTTCCGGCCGGGCATGGTGTCCACGATTCTGGTGCCGATGCCGCTGACCTGCGCCAGGTGCGGCCTGTCGGCTCCTACTTCGTGGTCATGGGAGGATGGGTTGACAGCCCGTGTCCGGGGCCGTCCCCATTCTGTCGAGAATCCTGAGGTAGCCCGCCCGTGTCACCCATGGCCCGTATCGCGCTTGAGCCGCACGCGACGCCGCCTGACCTCATCCGCAACTTCTGCATCATCGCCCACATCGACCACGGCAAGTCGACGCTGGCCGACCGGATGCTGCAGATCACCGGGGTCGTGGACCCGCGGGCGATGCGCGCGCAGTACCTCGACCGGATGGACATCGAGCGCGAGCGTGGCATCACGATCAAGTCCCAGGCGGTACGGATGCCGTGGGAGGTCGACGAGATCACCTACTGCTTGAACATGATCGACACGCCCGGCCACGTGGACTTCACCTACGAGGTATCGCGCTCGCTGGCTGCCTGCGAGGGCGCGGTCCTGCTGGTGGACGCCGCTCAGGGCATCGAGGCTCAGACGCTGGCGAACCTCTACCTGGCGATGGAGAACGACCTCGCCATCATCCCGGTCCTGAACAAGATCGACCTTCCCGCAGCCCAGCCGGAGAAGTATGCCGAGGAGCTCGCCAAGCTGATCGGCTGCCAGCCCGAGGACTGTCTGAAGGTGTCCGGCAAGTCAGGGATCGGCGTCGAGCCGCTGCTGAACAAGATCGTCCGCGACCTGCCGGCGCCGGTGGGAGATCCCGACGCCCCGGCCAGGGCGATGATCTTCGACTCGGTCTACGACACGTACCGCGGGGTGGTGACCTACGTCCGGGTGGTCGACGGCAACCTCAACCCGCGCGAGCGGATCCTGATGATGTCGACCAAGGCGACCCACGAGCTCCTCGAGATCGGTGTCATCTCACCCGAGCCGGTGGTCTGCAAGGGCCTGGGCGTCGGCGAGGTGGGCTACCTCATCACCGGGGTGAAGGACGTGCGGCAGTCGCGGGTCGGCGACACGGTCACCAACGCCTCGAAGCCGGGCGCCGAGGACCTCGGCGGGTACAGCGACCCCAAGCCGATGGTGTTCTCCGGCCTCTATCCCATCGACGGCTCGGACTACCCGGACCTGCGCGACGCCCTCGACCGGCTCAAGCTCAACGACGCCGCCCTGATCTACGAGCCCGAGACGTCGGTGGCCCTCGGCTTCGGCTTCCGGGTCGGCTTCCTGGGCATGCTGCACCTGGAGATCGTCCGGGAGCGGCTCGAGCGGGAGTTCGACCTCGACCTCATCTCGACGCTGCCCAACGTGGTCTACGAGGTCTACCTGGACGACGGCAAGGTCATCACGGTGACCAACCCCAGCGAGTTCCCGGCCGGCAAGGTCGGCGATATCAAGGAGCCCGTCGTGCGCGCCACGATCCTGGCGCCGAGCGAGTTCATCGGCGCCGTCATGGAACTGTGCCAGGCCCGTCGTGGCACCCTGCTGGGGATGGACTACCTCTCCGAGGAGCGCGTCGAGATGCGCTACACGCTCCCGCTGGCCGAGATCGTGTTCGACTTCTTCGACGCGTTGAAGTCCAAGACGCGCGGGTATGCCTCGCTCGACTACGAGCCCGCCGGTGACCAGGTCGCCGACCTGGTCAAGGTCGACATCCTGCTGCAGGGCGAGGCGGTCGACGCCTTCAGCTCGATCGTGCACAAGGACAAGGCGTACGCCTACGGCCTGATGATGGTGTCCAAGCTGCGCGAGCTGATCCCGCGCCAGAACTTCGAGGTGCCGATCCAGGCCGCCATCGGCGCCCGGATCATCGCCCGGGAGACGATCCGCGCGATGCGCAAGGACGTCCTGGCCAAGTGCTATGGCGGTGACATCTCCCGCAAGCGCAAGCTGCTCGAGAAGCAGAAGGTGGGCAAGAAGCGGATGAAGATGGTCGGCCGGGTCGAGGTTCCCCAGGAGGCCTTCATCGCCGCGCTGTCCAACGACGCGGCGTCCGGTGGGGACCGGACCAAGAAGTAGTCCCGGTCATGGTTGCTCCGGTCATGGTTGCTCCGGTGACGGATGTTCCGGTGACGGATGTTCCGGTGGTCGATGTTTCGCTCGAGGACGTTCCGGGGGCGGCGAGCCGGATGGCAGAGCCCTTCCAGAGCAGGACGGTCTCCTTCGTCCGGCGCGACAACCGGCTCCGGCCCCGGCTGCAGCGGACCTGGGACGAGCATCACGGGACGTGGGTGCTTGACGTGCCGCGGGCGCTGGCTTCCATGTCGGTGGCCCCGGACTACCTGCTGGACCAGGTGCGCGACTTCGGACGCACGGCGCCGTTGGTTGTCGAGATCGGCTCGGGCACCGGCGATGCCGTCATCCAGGGTGCTCTGGCGAGTCCCGGCACGAACTTCCTGGCCGTGGAGGTCTACCGCCCCGGCATGGCCGCGACCCTGGCCAAGATCGTCCGTCACGACCTGACCAACGTCCGATTGGTGCAGGCCGACGCCGTGCAGGTTCTCGAGCACATGCTGGGGCCGGGGAGCGTGGCCGAGTTCTGGGTCTTCTTTGCCGATCCCTGGCACAAGAACCGGCATCACAAACGGCGGCTGGTCAACCCCGTGTTCGCCGAGCTGGCTGCGTCCCGGCTGGTCAGCGGGGGAACGCTGCGGCTGGCGACGGACTGGGCGGACTACGCCAGGCAGATGCGGGACGTCCTGGCCGCGTGTGGTTCGCTGACCAACCAATATGACGGACGGCTCACCGACCTGCAGACCGGGTTCGCCCCACGGTTCGAGGGCCGGGTCATGACCCGCTTCGAGCACAAGGCACTGGCACTCGGCAGCACCATCTACGACCTAGAGCTCCGTCACCGGTAGCCCAATCGCAAACCTAGGGACTGTGCGCCTGCCAAGCAGACAAACCTAGGGACGGTGCGCCCCCCAGGTGCACAAACCTCGGGACGGTGGCGTCCCACTTGAACGACTTGCCCGGGTCGAAGCGGGCCTGTGTGCTGGCAACCCACGCAACCTGTGCCCGCAACGGGTCTGGAGCTCGTGGCCACCCTCGGTAAACCAGGTTGCCCCGCCGTCCGAGGTTTCGGCGGGGAGAGTCGCACGGTCTCTAGCTGGGTTTGCCAGGGGAGCTGAGCACAGTCCCTGGGTTTGCCAGGGGAACTGAGCACGGTCCCTAGGTTTGGCAAGGAAATCCAGCACGGTCCCTAGGTTTGGTAGTGCTGCTTTCCGCGACCTCGATCTGGCTCGGCCGTCTGCCCCACATCGCGCCGGCTCCGCCTCGTCAGTCCGGTGAGCCACGGATGGCGGTGCTCCATGACCTGCCGTTCGTGGTCATCACACTGCTCAGCGGGGTCAGCGCCATGCACTTCCTGGTCATCGAGCTGGCGCTGCCCCTGTGGACCGCGCAGGAGACCCCGACACCCAGGTATCTGGTGGCTGTGACCCTGATGATCAACACCCTGTGCGTGGCCCTGTTGCAGGTGCGACTGACCCGCAACAGCGACCTGGCCGGACCCTCCTCCCGGGCCATGGCGCGATCCGGGTATTGGATGGCCGCGGGATTCGCGCTGATCGCCTTCGCCAGCGGACAGCCGGCCTGGCTGGCAGTCGTCCTGCTGTGTGGCGGGGCCCTGGTCCACGTGGTCGGCGAGATGATCGGTTCGGGTGGGCAGTGGGACGTCCAGATGGGTCTGGCCCCGCGAGAGCGGCCGGGGCAGTACCAGGGCTTCGCGGGGGTGGGATTCTCCCTCTCGGGCATGGTCGCCCCACCCTCGTCATCCTGCTGTGCATCGAGTGGGGCAGGCCACGGTAACTCGTCATGGGTAGGGTGATCGCCCTTGCCAGCCTTCTGATGGTGCCGGCCTCCAGCTGGGCCCCGCGCAGCTGGGCCCGCTACGGAGTGCTGACCCACTCGGGTTGACCGACTGCGGATGACCCACGCGCGGCAGGCCCTGCGAGGATGAGGGTATGCCGAGTGCCTTGCCCGAGGGCGAACCTGCCCCGCCGTCCGGGGAGCTTCCCGGGTACGCCGTGAAGGCGTTGGGCTCTGCGCCTTTCGGGGTCTACGTCCACGTCCCGTTCTGCAGCGTGCGCTGCGGCTACTGCGACTTCAACACCTACACGCTGACCGAGCTCGGCGTGGACGGTGCCAGCACCGGGACGTATGCCGACGTCGCACTCCGCGAGATCGCACTAGCCACCAGGGTGCTCGGCCCCAACGCCCCGACCGTCAAGTCCGTGTTCTTCGGTGGTGGCACCCCGACTTTGCTGGCGGCGAGCGATCTGGTCAGGGTGCTGGACGGCATACGCGCTGCCTTTGGCCTGGCCGAGGACGCGGAGGTGACCACCGAGGCCAACCCGGACTCGGTCACCCTGAAGTTCTTGCAGACATTGGCGACCGGTGGGTTTACCCGGGTCAGCATGGGCATGCAGTCGGCGGTTCCGCACGTGCTGGACACCCTGGAACGCACCCATGACCCGGACAACGTCGCCACGTCGGTCGCGGCCGCGAAGGCCGCCGGGCTCAAGGTCAGCGTCGATCTGATCTACGGCACGCCGGGGGAGTCGCTGCCCGACTGGCGCACCAGCCTGGACGCCGCCATCGCGCTGAGACCGGACCACATCTCGGCCTACGCACTGGTCGTGGAGGAGGGCACCAAGCTGGGCGCCCAGGTCCGGCGGGGACAGGTCCCGGCGCCGCAGGACGACGACGAGGCGACCAAGTACGAGCTGGCCGAGCAGGTCCTGGGTGCCGCGGGCTACAGCTGGTACGAAGTGAGCAACTGGGCTCGTACGGAGGCAGACCGGTGCCGGCACAACGAGGGCTACTGGTCCGACGGTGACTGGTGGGGCGTGGGGCCCGGCGCGCACAGCCATGTCGGCGGGGTCCGGTGGTGGAACGTCAAGCATCCCAACGCTTTTGCGGCCAGGCTCAACGCGGGCGTCTCGCCGGCCGCCGGGCGTGAGCTGCTCACCGCCGACCAGCGCTACGACGAGCGGGTGCTGCTGGCGATCCGGCTGGTGGACGGTCTGCCGATCGATGACCTGCGACCCGAGGGCGTCACCGCCGTTGCCGGGCTCATCGCGGACGGGCTGGCCGACGGGCCGAGCGCAATGCGGCCGCGCCGGGTCGTGCTGACCCTGCGCGGCCGCCTGCTCGCGGACACCGTCGTGCGTCGCCTGCTGGCGTTCTGAGTGTGACGGGTTAGGTCACCATCTGGGGGATGTAGGGGTAGGTGTACTCCTGGCCTTTGTTCGCTGCTATCCCGGCGATGATGCTGAACACCACGACACAGATGAATGTCGCCAACCCCGTCAGCACGCCGATGAAGACCAATGTCAGCACCCACGACACGGCATAGGCGATGGTTGCGATGATTTGGAAGTTTAAAGCCTGCAGCGCGTGACTGCGGACAAACGGGTCGCGATCCTTGTAGATCAGGTAGATCACCAAGGATGGGACGAAGTAGAACAAGATACCGCCGAGGTGGGCGAACATCGCCCACATGCGCGCGTCACTTGGCGAGACAGGTGCCTGCACCTGCTGGCCGTACACCGGGCCAGGGGCTGGTGGTGGCGGGGGCTGGCCGGGTTGCTGTGTCTGCCTGCCCTCGACGGGTTGGTCCTGCGGGTTTTCAGTCATGACAAATCCCCTCCTGAAGGTCGAGCATTAAACCTACTCCACCGCAAAATCTACTGCGAACTAGTCATTCCGTCGAGAAGTCTCGGCATTTCTTCATTTCGGCCCGGGTTGACGTTCGTCACGTTTCTCGTCGTGACGCTGAGCTTGTTTGTTCGTCACTCCTTCGTCGTGACGCTGAGCTGATGTTCGTCACTCTTTGTCGTGACGAAGTCAATAAGCTCCTCGACGCTGGCCAGCAGAGTGGGCTCGAGGTCTGCATAGGTGCGCACGGTGGACAGGATGCGCT
Source organism: Dermatophilaceae bacterium (assembly GCA_014377705.1). GTDB lineage: Bacteria > Actinomycetota > Actinomycetes > Actinomycetales > Dermatophilaceae > UBA4719. The sequence goes on along the minus strand of JACMPC010000005.1, from coordinate 22,358 downwards.
TCCAGGCGAGGGCGATGTCGGTCTGGGTCTCGTGCGGCCAGCCGAGCTCGGCGACGATTCCGTGCTTCCAGGACTGCCCGCGGGGGATCACCGGCCAGGTCGTGAAACCCAGGCGTTCTGGCCGCACTGACTGCCACACATCGACATACGGGTGGCCCAGGATGGTGACGTAGGGCGCATAGCGACGCAGCGCGCGCGCCTCCTGGACCAGCCTGGTCTCCTTGGTGCCGGGGATCAGGTGGTCGACCAGGACCCCGAGACGGCGCCCCGGTGCCGGCTGGAAGTCGCGGATGACGGCGGCGAGGTCATCGACCCCGTCCAGCATCTCGACCACGACTCCCTCGACCCGCAGGTCGTCGCCCCAGACCTTCTCCACCAGCTCGGCGTCGTGCTTGCCCTCGACGAAGATGCGTGAGCCGGAGGCGACCTTGGCCCGGGCGCCCGCAACGGCCCTGGAGCCGCTCGCGGTACGAGAGGTGGCAGCCGTCGCCGACTGCGCGGCAGCACGGGCGGCAGCGGTGGGCGGGGTCAGGATGACCGGTGCGCCGTCCAGCAGGAACCCGGGCCCCAGCGGGAAGCCCTTGCTGCGACCCCGGCGGTCCTCGAGGTGGACGACCTGCATGCCTCCGGCCTTCTCAACCCTGACGACGGCGCCGCACCAGCCGGTCTCGACATCCTCGACCACCAGGCCCGACTCGGCCTCCACCTCGCGCGCCCGACCGTTCTTCGGGACCCGCCAGTCACCAGAAAGGACATCACCGCCGTATGGATCTTTCACAGTGGCATCGTAGACTTGGCACTCTAGATAGCGGAGTGCCAACGCGCCGTGGGACGATGACATCGCGGGATCGGCCATGGTCGTCCGACACTTGCATGCCCTGTTCGACGAGAGAGGAGGTGGGCCGATGCCCGACGAACGCCGGCTGGCGGTGCTGGACGCCATCGTCAAGGACTACGTGAGGACCTCCGAACCTGTCGGCTCGAAGGCGTTGCTCGAGCGCCACCGCCTCGGTGTCTCCGCTGCCACCGTGCGCAACGACATGGCCGCGCTTGAGGACGAGGGCCTCATCGCGGCTCCGCACACGAGCGCCGGCCGGGTTCCCACGGACGCCGGATACCGGATGTTCGTCGACCGGCTCGACGAGCTGAAGCCGATGAGCGATCCGGAGCGCACCGCGATCTCGACGTTCCTTCAGGGTGCGGTGGACCTCGACGACGTGGTGGATCGCACCGTGCGCCTGCTGTCCTCACTGACCCATCAGGTTGCGGTCATGCAGTATCCGTCGCTGACCCGGTCCGCGGTGCGTCACGTGGAGCTGCTGCCGATGGGCGCCAACCGCCTCATGGTCGTGCTCATCCTGAACACCGGCCGGGTGGAGCAGCGGATCATCGAGTCGTCCCGCGACCTGCTGGGTGAGGACGGTGAGCAGTTCATCGCCGACCTCCGCTCGAGGCTCAACGCCGAGGCCAGCGGGCTCCAGCTCGTCGAGGCGGCCGCCCGGTTGCAGTCCCTGTCCGACAACTTCGTGCCGACCGACCGGGACCTGGTGCGCGCAGTCGTCCGCTCGCTCGACGACGCCCTGGTCGAGGAGCGTGAGGAGCGGGTGGTGCTTGCCGGCACGTCCAACCTGATGCGGTTCGGCACCGACTTCCCGCTCACCATCGGGCCGGTTCTGGAGGCCCTCGAGGAGCACGTCGTGCTGCTGAAGCTCCTAGCCACCATGAGCAACGAGGGTGATGTGGTCGCGGTCCGCATCGGCCACGAGAACGCGCACGCCGGGCTGAGCGCCACGTCGGTGGTCAGCACCGGCTACGGCACCGGCCGTGAGGTCGTGGCCGGCCTCGGCGTGCTCGGACCGACCCGGATGGACTACCCGACGACCATGGCCTCGGTGCGCGCGGTCGCCAGATACGTCTCCGAGATCCTCGCCCCATGACTCAGATGCTCGCCCCATCACGCTTTCGCCCGTCAATAACGCTCCCCCAGAGACGCTAAGGAAAATTTCTTTGAACAACTACTACCAGGACCTGGGCGTTGCACGTGACGCCAGCACCGAGGACATCAAGCGGGCCTATCACCGGCTGGCGCGCAAGATGCACCCCGACGTCAACACCCATGACGGCGCCGAGGAAGAGTTCAAGAAGGTCTCCCAGGCGTATGACGTCTTGTCCGACCCGGCCAAGCGACAGGCCTTCGACGGCGGCGCGGACCCCTACGGCGGCGCGAGTGGCGCTGCCGGCTTCGGTCAGGGCTTCTCGTTCAGTGATGTGATGGATGCCTTCTTCGGGCAGGCCGCCGGCGGCGCAGGCCGTGGGCCGCGCTCGCGCCAGCGTCGGGGTCAGGACGCCTTGATCCAGATCGAGATCGACCTCTCTGCGGCGGTCTTCGGCGCCGACCGCGAGCTGACGATGGACACCGCCGTCGCCTGTGGCACCTGTCACGGCGAGGGCGCCCAGCCGGGCACCGGGACCCGCAAGTGTGACGTCTGTGGCGGCCGAGGTGAGATCCACCAGGTCCAGCGGTCCTTCCTCGGCCAGGTCATGACCTCCCGCACCTGCTCAGTCTGCCAGGGCATCGGCACCGTCATCGCCAGCCCCTGCTTCGAGTGCTCGGGTGAGGGCCGGGTGCGCACCCGGCGCAACCTCAAGCTCCGCGTCCCGGCCGGCGTTGACACCGGCACCCGGATCCAGCTCCCCGGGGAGGGCGAGGTCGGTTCGGGGGCAGGACCAGCCGGCGACCTGTATGTCGAAGTGGTCGTCACCCCGCACGAGACCTACCAGCGCCGCGGGGATGACCTGCACTGCTCGGTGGAGCTTCCGATGACCGCCGCTGCGCTGGGCGCCATGATCAAGCTCGACACCTTCGACGGGATGATCGACCTGGAGATCAAGCCGGGCACCCAGCCTGGCGACATCATGACCCTCAAGGGCAAGGGAGTCACCCATCTGAGGGGGAGCGGTCGTGGCGATGTCCTGGTGCACGCCGCGATCCAGACGCCTACCAAGCTCACCACGGAGCAGGAGGACATGCTGCGCACCTTCGCGTCCGTGCGTGGCGAGGAGCGTCCCGAGGGCAAGCTCACGCTGGCTTCGACGGGCCTGTTCGGCAAGCTGCGCGGCGCCTTCCTCGGCAAGTAGGCCGATGTGGTCAATGACCTGAGGGCAGCGACGTGAGGGCAGCGACGCGAGGGGCAATGGCGCGAGGGCAATGGCGCGAGTTTCGTGCAGTGAGGTTCGGTGCGTGACCGCCCCGCTCTTCTTCGTCTCCGCGGATCAGCTGGCCGCGGCCACCCCGGGGTCTGGGCTCGTTCTTGACGGGGCTGAGGGACGTCATGGCGCGACGGTCAGGCGGATCGGGGTCGGCGAGGAGATCCTGCTCACCGACGGGGCCGGACGCCGGGCCGACGCTGTTGTCGAGAGCGTCGGACCGGGGGAGCTGCACCTGCGTCTGCGGGCGATATCGCAGGAGCCGCAACCGGACCCGTACTTCGTGCTGGTTCAGGCCCTGGCCAAGGGCGATCGAGACGAGCAGGCTATCGAGGCCGCCACCGAGCTCGGCGTCGACGAGGTGGTTCCCTGGCAGGCTGCCCGCAGCATCGTGATCTGGCGAGGCGACCGAGCCGGCAAGTCCCTGCGCAAGTGGGAGTCGGTCGTTCTGGCCGCCACCAAGCAGTCCCGTCGGGTCCGCGTTCCGGTGGTGAGCCGGCCGGCGAACCAGGCAGCCGTCATACGGCGGATTGAGTCGGCGGCGCTGGCGCTCGTCCTGCACGAGGAGGCGCAGCGGCCTCTGGCCGGGATCGAGCTGCCCGGGTCGGGGGATGTCGTACTCATCGTCGGTCCGGAGGGCGGGGTCGCGCCCGAGGAGCTGGCCGCGTTCGTCGCCGCCGGTGCGGTGGCGGTCCGGATGGGAGCGCATGTCCTGCGTTCCTCGAGCGCCGGACCAGCGGCACTGGCAGTGCTGAGTGCCGCCGGCCGCTGGCGTTGAGTGCCCTATGACGCTCTCAAGGAGCGCGCCTGCGGGTGTCGCTGGTGCTCAACGCGTCTGCCGGCGCCGGCCCCGATGACGTCCGGGGCTACCTCACCGTGAACGGCCTCGACACCTCGGCGATGACGGTGCCGTCCTTCATGCTCACCTCGTACATCCGGAAGGTGTAGCTGCCCGTGCCGAGAGCTCCCAGCTTGACCTGCCAGGTGCCCCGGGTCGGGCAGCCGCTGGAGGCCAGCGTCGATCCGGACTTGGCGACAGCACCGCCCTTCTTCAGCTGCCAGGCAGTCGTGCCCTCGAAGGCGCAGGACTGGCCTGCCGCGACCACGGGTCCTGCCGGGAACACCTGGTTCTGCACCGGGGACGTGACCCAGATCGGCGCCAGCACCTCATACTGCAGAGCCGCCGGCGGGCGGTTGTACGTCTGCGACGTGGGGTAGGTCCCGAACAGCTTCACAGTGCCGTTCGTGACGAGGAACTTTACCGGGATGTTCCCCTGCCCGACGGCTGCCTGCGCGGTCCACACGAGCTGCTGCACCGCGAGCCTGGTCTGGGCGGCGGTGAGTCCCGGGGCGCCTGGCCCGCTGAGCGTGATGGTGATCCGTCCCGGGCTGATTGTCACATTCGTGACCGAGGTGCCGGTCCAGGGCTTCAGGAAGGGCGTGGTGGTGGTGAACGGTGCGGCGCTCATCGCGATGGCCACGGCAGCCCTGGCCTTCCGGGCCTGGGTGGCCCCGGCAGGAACGGCGGTCCGGACAAACTCCCGGTAGAGGCCGAACGTGTTGCCGGCGGGCATGTTCGCGCCGACGAAGTAGGCGGGTAGTGACACCAGGGCTACCTGGCTGGTGGCACCGCCGAGCTTCCCGTTCGACGTCGCGGACGGTGACCCGCTCGGCGCGGAGCGCGATGGCGGTACAGCCGGTAGAGCAGCTGTCGGTGCCGTCGTAGGTGCGGGGGTTGACGTGGCCGTTGCCGCAGGGGTCAACGGCTGACTGCCGCCGGCGTTGGACACGCCCCAGACAGCGGCGCCGATCAGGGCCACCGAGGCGGCCGCGGCAGCCGGGATGAGCCAGCGCCGTCGTGGTTGGGCTGACTTGGTCTCTTGCCGGGTCTGTCGGGTCATCGCCAGGATCTCCGTTCGTCGTTCCCGCGGGTTGATTCGCGCAGACTCCATGTGGAGGGCCGCGCGCAGCCTGTGCTCAAGGTCGTGGGGGTCGGGGGGGTCGTGAGGATTCTGCGGGTTCATCGGGTGGCTTCCACATCGGATCGCAGGGCGGTCAGGCCTCTGTGGGCATGGGCCTTGACCGAGCCCGTCGAGATGCTGAGGGCGTCGGCGATCTGAGCCTCGCTGAGGTCCGCGTAGTAGCGCAGGGTCAACACCTCTCGCTGTCGTCGGGGCAGGCGCCCCAGGGCGGCAAGTAGCCGCTGGCCGGTTGCACGCTCGAGGGCACGTGCCTCCGCGCTGGGCGCCTCGGTGGTGCCGTGGGCGGTCAGCGCGTTGATCTCGGCACTGAGGTAGCGGTCCTCGACGCCGCGGTGCCGCAGGACGGAGCGTGAGCTGTTGACCACGCATCGGCGCAGATACGCCAGGGCCAGGTCCTGGTTCCGGAGCCGGGACCAGCGGGAGTGCATGGCCACGAAGGCGTCCTGGACCGTCTCCTCGGCAAGCTGCTGGTCCCTGACCAGCAGCCACGAGAGGCGCACGAGCGAGTGCCAGTAGCCGGCATACAGATCCGTGAGGGCCTGATCGGCCGCCCAGGTCCCGTCAGCCGCCCCGACCTCTTCGCGTTCGGCCATAGTCAACGTTCTCACGATGTGATGACGCGCGGCGGGAACGATCGGTTGACCGGAGTGTTCTGCGGACCCGCAACCGCTGGACCCGCCGCCTTGCCGGATCTGTGTGCATGGCGGGACAAACGGCCTGCCTGGACCGTTCGTCTCTCTGGACCGTCGTCGGGGTGAACCGTAGGCTTGTCCTTATGAGCACAGATGACGCGACTGCCGCAAGCGGCTGTCTGTTCTGCAAGATCATCGCCCGCGAGGTTCCGTCGGAGGTCATATATGAGACGGCCACGACACTGGCGTTTCGCGACATCAAGCCGCAGGCGCCGACCCACGTGCTGGTGATTCCCAAGGAGCACCAGCCCAACGTCGTGGCGCTGGGTGCCTCCTCGCCGCCGGCCGTGGTGGAGCTGTTCGAGGCGGTCGGTGAGGTGGCCAGTCTGGAGGGGCTGGCAGCCGGCTATCGCAGCGTCTTCAACACCGGCGCCGCGGCCCAGCAGGAGGTGTTCCACGCTCACGTGCACGTGCTCGGAGGCCGGACCATGACCTGGCCGCCCGGCTGAACCGTGCTGAGGGCAAACGAGGACACGTAGACTGAAGTCACGATGACAGACGATGGACGGCCCACGCACATCATCGTTCTTCCGCCCGAGTTGTCCATGGTGACACTGCTCGGGCCGCGGGACGAGCTGCTACGCGCCATAGAACACTCCTTCCCCCGCCTCGACATACTGGTCCGCGGCAACGAGTTTCATGTGTCCGGGGCCCCACCCGACGTAGCGCTGCTCGAGCGCACGATCGACGAGCTTCTGATCGTCCTGGGGACCGGCCAGGCGCTGAACCGGGATGCGGTCGAGCGTTCGGTCTCGATGTTGCGCGCGCACACCAAGGAGCGTCCCGCGGACGTCCTGACGATGAACATCCTGTCCAACAGGGGCCGCACGATCCGGCCCAAGACGCTGAACCAGAAGCGTTACGTCGACGCGATCGACAAGAACACCATCGTCTTCGGCATCGGACCCGCGGGCACCGGCAAGACCTACCTGGCGATGGCCAAGGCGGTTGCGGCGCTGCAGACCAAGAAGGTCAGCCGGATCATCCTGACCCGCCCGGCGGTCGAGGCCGGGGAGCGGCTCGGCTTCCTGCCCGGCACGCTCAGCGACAAGATCGACCCCTATCTGCGACCGCTGTATGACGCGCTGCACGACATGGTCGATGTGGAGTCGATCCCGCGGCTGCTGGCTTCGGCCACCATCGAGGTGGCTCCGCTGGGCTACATGCGGGGCCGGACCCTCAATGACGCCTTCATCGTCCTGGACGAGGCGCAGAACACCTCACCGGAGCAGATGAAGATGTTCCTGACCCGGCTGGGATTTGGCTCCAAGATGGTCGTGACCGGTGACGTGACCCAGATCGACCTGCCGTCCGGGACGCCGTCCGGCCTGAAGGTGGTCCAAGAGATCCTGGAAGGCGTCGAGGACGTGCACTTTGCCGAGCTGAACGCCTACGACGTGGTGCGGCACGCCCTGGTCGGGTCCATCGTGGAGGCCTACGGGCGCTGGGACCAGCGGACCGGCGGACCATCCCGGGCCGCCTCGGTCAAAGGCCGGGCGATGAGGCCATGAGTATCGACGTGCTCAACGAGACGGACGTCTCCCTCGACGAGATGGAGCTCATCTCCTGCGCCAGGTACGTCATGGGCGAGATGAAGGTCCACCGGCAGGCGGACCTGTGCATCAAGCTGGTCGACGAGCCGGCGATGGAAGTCCTGCACGTCCAGTGGATGGACCTGCCCGGTCCCACTGATGTCATGAGCTTCCCGATGGACGAGCTCCGACCCGGCAGGGACGGACAGGAGCCCGCGGAGGGCGTTCTCGGCGACATCGTGCTGTGCCCGTCGGTGGCGGCCCGCCAGGCCGTGGGGGCGGGGCATGCGACCGAGGAGGAGCTGCTGCTCCTGCTGACCCACGGCATCCTGCACCTGCTCGGCTACGACCACGCCGAGCCCGAGGCGGAGCGCGAGATGTTCGAGCTCCAGCGCACCCTGCTGCTGACTTTCCTGGCCGGCCGCGGCCGCCGCGCCGGTCACTGACCCGCCCCGAGGACCCCAAGACACCTATGGTCACCCAACTCGTCATTGCGGCACTGGTCAGCATCGTGATCGCCTTCGTCATCGCGGCCGCGGAGTCCGCACAGTCACGCCTCTCCCGCCACCGCGCCGCCGAGCTGGTGGAGGAGGGCAGGCGAGGCGCGTCCTCCCTGGCCATCATCGTGGCTGACAGCGCGGGATACCTCTCCGTTGCGGCCTTCGTTCGCGTCTCGGCCGAGTCGGCGGCTGCCGTGCTCATCACCCTGGCGGTGGTCAACTCGGTCGACGACTTCTGGCCGGCCCTGCTCACCTCGATCGGGGTCATGGCCGTGGTCTCCTTCGTCCTGGTGGGCGTCTCGCCGCGGACCCTGGGCCGCCAGCATGCCGACCGGGTGTCCCTGCTGACGGCGCCGATCCTGGTCCTGCTCCGCTGGGTGCTCGGCCCGGTTGCTCGCCTGCTCGTGGCGCTCGGCAACGCGGTGACCCCGGGCCGCGGCTTTCGTGACGGGCCGTTCGACTCCGAGGCCGAGCTGCGCGACCTGGTCGACCTGGCCGAGGAGTCCCTGCTGATCGAGGCCGGTGAGCGCCAGATGATCCACTCGGTCTTCGAGCTGGGGGACACCGTGGTTCGCGAGGTGATGGTGCCGCGCACCGACATGCTGACCATGGACCAGGACAAGACGCTGCGCCAGGCGATGTCCCTGTTCCTGCGATCGGGGTTCTCGCGGATCCCGGTGGTCGGCGAGGGACCGGATGATGTTCTTGGCCTGCTGTACTTCAAGGACGTCGCCCGCCACGTCTACGCCGATGCCAAAGCAGCCAAGCTGCCGGCCAGGCAGCAGATGCGTCCCGTGCGATACATCCCCGAGAGCAAACCGATTGACGACCTGCTGCGGGAGATGCAACGGGATCAGAACCACTTTGCGGTCGTCATCGACGAGTATGGCGGAACGGCAGGCCTGGTCACCCTCGAGGACATCCTCGAGGAGATCGTGGGGGAGATCGATGACGAGTATGACCGCGAGGCGCCGGGGGTCGAGGAGCTTGAGGACGGCTCGACCCGGGTTCCGGCCACCATGCACATCGACGACCTGGCTGAGCTCTTCGACGTGACCCTCGAGGAGGACGAGGTCGACACCGTCGGCGGCCTGCTCGGAAAGGCCCTCGGACTCGTCCCGATCCCGGGTTCTCGCTGTGAGGTCGTCGGGCTTTCACTGACAGCCGAGCGGATGGCCGGCCGCAGGCACCGGATCGCCACCGTGATCGTGCGACGTCAGGCCGATGCGAAAAAGGGCAAGGCCGAGACAAGAATGGACCGAACCGTGCGGGAGGAAGCGTCGTGACCGAGGACTTCAGAGCCGGATTCGCCTGTCTGGTCGGCCGTCCCAACGCCGGCAAGTCGACGTTGACCAACGCCATGGTCGGCCAGAAGGTCGCCATCACCTCGAGCAAGCCGCAGACCACCCGGCATACGATCCGGGGGATTGTGACCTCCGAGCAGGGGCAGCTGATTCTGGTCGACACCCCCGGTCTGCACAAGCCCCGGACCCTGCTAGGCCAGCGGCTGAACGACATGGTGCGTGAAACCCTGCTGGAGGTCGACGTGATCGGCTTCTGCCTGCCGGCCGACCAGCGGATCGGCCCAGGAGACTCCTATATCGCCAGGGAGCTCACCGAGCTGATGGCGGCCAAGCGCACTCCTGTGGTGGCGCTGGCGACCAAGAGCGACCGGGTCGACAAGCATCGTCTGGCCGAGCACCTCATCGCCATCGACCAGCTCGGCGAATGGGCCGCCATCATCCCGTGCTCGGCCACCAGAGGCGATCAGGTCGGTGAGGTCACCGCTCTGCTCTCGTCCTACCTGCCGAAGTCGCCGATGCTGTATCCAGATGGCGTCCTGACCGACGAGCCCGAGATCATCATGATCGCCGAGCTGGTCCGCGAGGCTGCCCTCGAGGGGCTGGACGACGAGATGCCGCACAGCCTGGCTGTCGTCGTCGACGAGATGCTGCCCCGCGAAGGGCGGCCGGAGAGCTCCCCGATGCTGGACGTCCGGGTCAACGTCTTCGTCGAAAGGTCCAGCCAGAAGGCGATCATCATCGGCAAGGGCGGATCGCGCCTCCGTGAGGTTGGCACTACCGCCCGTAAGGGGATCGAGGCATTGCTCGGTCAGCGGATCTATCTGGACCTGCATGTCAAGGTGGCCAAGGACTGGCAACGCGACCCGAAACAGCTGCAGCGGCTCGGGTTCTAGACCACGGCCGTCGGGTCCAGCCCGGGAGCTTGGCCCGGCTTCGCGCGGCAGCCGCATCGGGAGACCCTCCCTGATCTGTGACGGGCGTCGTCAGTGCGACGAATCCATCAGGCGGGACTAGTGTCCAGTTCGTGGACGCCACGAGGTCTGGCAGCATAGTGTGGTGCTGTGCGCATGACGTCTGGAGCTCTGCTCCTGCTTCCGTGCCGCGGCGAGGCCCTCTGAGACGGCCGCCCTTGTCGCGGAGTTTGAGTTGCCCGGCCCTACCGAACGCAACCAGACGATAGAGGCGAGAACATGATTCACCCCCAACAGCCCAGTGGTATGCCGGTCGGCAAGTACCTGCCCTACGACCAGCAGATCTCGGTGGACCTGCCAGACCGTACCTGGCCGACCAAGCGCATGACTGTGGCCCCACGTTGGTGCGCGGTCGATCTGCGCGACGGCAACCAGGCCCTGATCGACCCGATGAGCCCAGAGCGCAAGATGCGGATGTTTGATCTGCTGGTGCGTATGGGCTACAAGGAGATCGAGGTCGGCTTCCCGTCGGCGAGCCAGACCGACTACGACTTCGTGCGGATGCTGGTCGAGGGCGGCCACATCCCCGAAGACGTGACAATCCAGGTCCTGACACCGGCACGCGACCACCTGATCGAGCGCACCTATGACTCGATCCGCGGGGCCAGGGCGGCGATCGTCCACCTGTACAACTCGACGTCGGTGCTGCAGCGTCGGGTTGTCTTCGGCCTGGACCAGGACGGCATTGTGGACATCGCGCTTCAGGGAGCGCGCCTGTGCCGCAAGCTCGAGGAGGGAATTCCCGAGACGACCGTCTACTACGAGTACTCACCGGAGTCCTACACCGGCACCGAGCTGGAGTTCGCGGCGCGGATCTGCAACGAGATCATCGAGGTCTTCGACGCGCGGCCCGACCGCAAGGTGATCATCAACCTGCCGGCGACCGTCGAGATGGCCACCCCGAACGTCTATGCCGACTCGATCGAGTGGATGTCGCGTCACCTGGCCCGCCGCGAGTCCGTGGTGCTCTCCCTTCACCCGCACAATGACCGGGGAACGGGCGTCGCCGCGGCCGAGCTGGGATATCTGGCCGGCGCGGACCGGATCGAGGGCTGCCTGTTCGGCAACGGCGAGCGCACCGGCAACGTCTGCCTGGTCACGCTGGGTATGAACCTCTTCGGTCAGGGCATCGACCCCCAGATCGACTTCTCGGACATCGACGGGATCCGGCGCACGGTCGAGCACTGCAACCAGCTGCCGGTCCACGAGCGTCATCCCTATGGTGGCGACCTCGTCTTCACGGCCTTCTCCGGCTCGCATCAGGATGCGATCAAAAAGGGGTTCGACGCCATGGCCAAGGACCTGGCGAACAGCTCGACGGCCTCGTCGATCGACGACCTGCCCTGGGGGGTGCCGTACCTTCCCATCGACCCGCACGACATCGGCCGGTCCTACGAGGCCGTGGTGCGTGTCAACAGCCAGTCCGGCAAGGGTGGGGTGTCCTACATCCTCAAGAGCGAGCACCAGCTGGAGCTGCCGCGCCGGCTGCAGATCGAGTTCAGCGGCGTCGTCCAGCGGGGCGTGGACTCCGATGGCGGGGAGGTTTCGCCGGCGGCTCTGTGGTCTGCGTTCCGGGACGAGTACCTCCCCGTCACACGGTCAGAGGCCGCCGCGACCAACATCGAGCAGTGGGGCCGCTTCACGTTGCTACGGATGCGCTCGGACTCGACGGTGGAGGGTGCCGACACGATTTCGGTGACCCTCACCGACAACGGCAGGGAGACCACGATCGAGGGGATCGGCAACGGCCCGATCGCGGCCTTCGTCGCCGCGATGGCGACTCTTGATGTCGACGTGCGGGTCCTGGACTATGCCGAGCATGCGCTCTCCTCTGGTGGTGACGCGACGGCTGCAGCCTACGTGGAGTGCACGCTCGGCGACCGGGTGCTGTGGGGGGTGGGCCTGGACGCCAACATCGTGATCGCCTCGCTCAAGGCCGTCGTGTCCGCTGTCAACCGTTCGGAACGGGACGCGGCCGTTGCTACAGCTGCAGCCGCCGCTGCTGAGGCTTGATGCCGGTTGCCGCTCAGGACTGGCCGCCCCCAGGACCACTGCACATCCGCGAGGTGCCACAGAAGGTCGTCGACATGGTTGACAACCTATGGACAGGCGGTGACAGTTCCCGTTCTCGCTCAGCCCCTCTCAGCGGACGCCGCGTGGCCGGAACTGGATGCTGATCCGCTGTCCCACGGGCTGGGTCGTCTTTGGTATGGCGTGCTCCCAGGTCCGCTGGCATGAGCCGCCCATGACGAGCAGGTCGCCGTGGCCGAGGACGTACCGGATCGTCCGGCCGGGGCCGCCGCCGCGGGGACGCAGGAGCAGGGCCCTTGGGGCGCCGACCGACGTGATTGCCACCATCGTGTCCTGCGATGGACCGCGGCCGATGGTGTCCCCGTGCCAGGCGACGGAGTCCTGGCCATGGCGATAGAGGCAGAGCCCCGCTGTGCGGAACGGCTCGCCCAGCTCTCCTGCATAATGGGCGCTGAGCGCCGAGCGAGCCTGCACGAGAACGGGATCGGGCAGCTGGTCGTCCTCGTCGAAGAAGCTGACCCGACGAGGGACGGGGACCTCACGGTCGTACATCTGACGGCGCTCGTCGCGCCAGGGGACGTCGCGCAGGAGCCGGCTGAACAACTCGTCAGCGCCCGTGAGCCAGCCGAGCCTGACGTCGATCCATGCGCCTTCCGCAAGCACCGTGCGCCGGATCGCTGGGCCGAGCGCCCGGAGCCCGACCTCGTCGACGGTGTCGAGCAGGGATCCCTGAAGAACCATGTTCATGCTTCCACCTTATCGAGTCCTCGGACGTATGTGCCAAAATGATGGACCGGCGATGTGCGCCTTCCTGGCCGGGCGCTTAGGCAGGCGGCCGGTGAGCGGCACGGCATACAGGCGTTCGGGGGTTGGCATAGGACAATGTGCGCATGGCCCTCTATCGTGACGCTGCGATTGTCCTGCGCGCCCAGAAGCTGGGTGAGGCGGACCGTATCGTCACGCTCCTGACCCGCCAGCACGGCAAGGTCCGGGCGGTCGCCAAGGGCGTGCGCCGGACCAGGTCCCGCTTCGGGGCCAGGCTCGAGCCGTTCATGATCGTCGACGTCATGCTCTACGAGGGGCGTTCGCTGGACACCGTGACCCAGGCCGAGACCCTTGCCCCGTATGGCGATCCGATCGCCCGCGACTATGTCTCCTACACCGCTGCGACGGCGATGCTGGAGACCGCCGAACGGCTCACCGAGGAGCGCGAGCCGGCCATGCAGCAGTTCTTGTTGCTGGCCGGCGGGTTGAGCGCACTCGCCGGAGGCGACCATGAGGCGGGCCTGGTGCTGGACTCCTTTCTGTTGCGGTCGCTGGCCGTCGCGGGGTGGGCGCCGAGCTTCCACGACTGCGCCAGATGTGGCGCCCCGGGCCCCCAGCGGGCGTTCAACCTCGCCAGCGGTGGCACCGTCTGCCCGTCCTGCCGGACGCCCGGCTCGGCCCTGCCGGCGCTGGCCACCCTCGAGCTGCTGGCGGCCTTGCTCGTCGGCGACTGGGACGTTGCCGACCAGAGTCTTCCCCAGCATCGTCGTGAGGGAAGTGGCCTCGTGACGGCCTTCCTGCAATGGCACCTCGAGCGCGGCGTTCGATCCCTGCGACTTGTCGAGCGGGTATGACGAAGCTGCAGGCACGTGAGCATCGCGGCGACGCAGGACGCAGCACGAGATGGGACGAGGGCCGACCAGCATGACGAAGGCGAGGGGAGGGGGGCGTCGTGGCGGTGCGGGCGATGGCTCGAACCCAGGAAGCCAGCTGTTGAACAGCCAGCCGTTGAGCGCAGGCACCCCGCCGTTCCCACATCCGTCCGGGGCCCGCCCGCCCGTCCTGCCCGCCGAGCTGATCCCCGGACACGTCGCGATCGTCATGGATGGCAACGGTCGCTGGGCGAATGCCCGCGGTCTGCCGCGCACCCAGGGCCACGAGGCAGGCGAGGCCTCGTTGCTCGACGTGGTGGCCGGGTCCATCGAGATCGGCGTGCGGAACGTCTCGGCCTACGCCTTCTCCACCGAGAACTGGAAGCGCTCGCCGGACGAGGTCCGCTTCCTGATGGGCTTCAACCGTGACGTGATCCGGCGCCGGCGGGACGTCCTGCACGAATGGGGGGTTCGGGTCCGGTGGATGGGTCGGCGGCCCCGCCTGTGGCTGTCGGTGATCAGGGAGCTCGAGGTCGCCCAGGAGATGACCCGCGACAACACGGTGATGACGTTGAACATGTGCGTCAACTATGGCGGCCGGGCCGAGATCGCCGATGCCACCCGCCGGATCGCCCAGCTCGTCAAGGACGGCCGGCTCAAACCCGGCCACATCGACGAACACACCATCGCGAGGTATCTCGACGAGCCGGAGATGCCTGATGTCGACCTCTTCGTGCGCTCCTCCGGCGAGCAGCGGACCAGCAACTTCCTGTTGTGGCAGTCGGCCTATGCGGAGATGGTGTTCCTCGACACGCTCTGGCCTGACTTCGACCGGCGCGACCTATGGCGGGCCATCGAGATCTATGCCGATCGCGACCGGCGTTACGGCGGCGCCGTGGACCGGTCGACAGGTCCCGGCTGAGCCACCGCTCAGATCGGCGTCGGGTGGGTGCACGGCTGCGTGCGCGCGCTGATCATTCCCGTGGCCAACGTGAGAGCGCGAATCGACCCCTCGGGCGGCTTCTTGGGTCGATTTGTGCGCTCTCACCAGCATGGTGGGCATGTGGGTGCACTCGAGCGGGGGGGCCTGGGATGCGTTCTGTGGCGGTGGGGGGCTGACCCTGAGGGCGGGTCAGTCCTTGGCGGGTGCTTCCACCGGGTCGGCGTCCGCGGCAGGGGCGGCGGGATCTGTAGGGGTGCAGGACGCGCACAGGCCGAAGATCTCGAGGGTGTGGTGAACGTCGCTGAAGCCGTTCTCGGAGCTGATCTTGTCGGTCCAGCTCTCCACAGCGGGCCCCTCGACCTCGACGGTCCGGCCACAGCTGCGGCAGACCAGATGATGGTGATGTCCGGTGCTGCACCGCCGGTACACGGCTTCACCGTCGCTGGTCCGCAGCATGTCCACCCCGCCGTCGTCGGCCATCGCCTGAAGCGTGCGATAGACCGTTGCCAGACCCACGCCCTGGCCCTGGGCGCGCAGGCGCGCATGCAGGTCCTGGGCGGACATGAAGTCGCCGATGTTCATCAGCAGTGCCTCGACGGCGGCGCGTTGCCTGGTGGGTCGTCGGAAGGTTACGGACATCAGTGCTTCACCGGATCCTCATGGGTCTCGAGCGGGTGGTGTTCGTCGTAGTGACCCTCATGCGGAGCATGACGATGGCCGTCGTGAAGGTAGTCGACGTGGTGGTCGTGCTCGATCGTGGGGTGCCCGCAGTCGGGACCGTGCTCGTGTTCGTGCTGCTCGGCCTCGAGGTGTCGCCTGCCCGCGATCCGCCCGCGCAGGGCGTTGTACGACGCTGCGGCCAGGAAGAGTGCGATCGCCATCAGGACGATGGTTCCGCCGGGGGGTGTGTTGACGTAGTACGCCGTCGTCACCCCGCCCACCGCGCAGAAGGCGCCGATGATCACGGCGATGCGGATCGCTGACCTGAAGCTGCCGGCGACCAGCTGGGCCGTGGCGTTCGGCACGATCATCAGCGCGCTGATCAGCAGCAGGCCGACCACCCGCATTGAGACCACCACCGTCACGGCGGTGAGCACCGCCAGGGTGATGTTGAGGGCGGTGACCCGCAGGCCGGTGGCCCGCGAGTACTCCTCGTCGTTGGCGACGGCGAACAGCCGGGGGCGCAGCGCCCAGGTGACCCCGACCACCACGATGGCCAGCACGGCGAATTGCTGCAGGTCGGTGTTGGTCGTCGTGGAGATCGACCCGAACAGGTAGGAGTCGAGGTTGGTCGGCGTGCCGTCTGCGGACAGGCTGAACACGACCACGCCGAGCGCGATGCCCCCGTAGAACATGACGGCGAGGGCGACGTCGCCACTGGTTCGGCCCCGGGCCCGCACCAGCTCGATTCCGACCGCGGCCACGATGGCGAACACCAGGGCGGTCAGCACCGGCGCCTGGTGGGTGAACACCCCGACAGCCACGCCGGCGAGCGCGACGTGGCCCATGCCGTCACCGATCAGGGACAGCCGGCGCTGGACCAGGAAGACGCCGACCATGGGCGCCGCGATGCCCACCAGCAGTGCCGCCAGGAGCGCGTGCTGCATGAAGTCGAAGGTCAGGATCTCAGGCACGGTGGCCTCCGTTCCGGTGATCGACGCGGTCGAGCGGCCCGGCTGACGGGAAGGGCGCAGGGACGCTCTCGTCGTCATGATGGTGCCCGTCGTGCCCCGACCTGGACTCACCCAGTGCCCGGTCGTGATCGTCGGGGGTGCCGTCGAAGGTGACCTGGCCACCGTGGATCTGCAGGATGCGGGTGAGCACGCCGCGGATCGCCTGGAGCTCATGGGTGACGATCAACATGGTTGCCCCGCGTCGGGCCAGCCGGGCGAGCACCTGACTCAGGACCTCCTGGCTGGCCAGGTCCACCCCGGCGGTGGGCTCGTCCATGATCAGGACGTCCGGCTGCGCCGCCAGTGCCCGGGCGATCAGCACGCGACGTTGCTGACCCCCGGAGAGGGTACTCACGTCGACGGTGGACCGGTCGTCCAGGCCGACCACGGCCAGGGAGTCGTGGATGATTCGCCGGTCCTCGTGGTTCGGGCGGCCCAGCCAGCTCTGGTGGGGGAGCCTTCCGATCGCGACGATCTCGGCGACCGTGGCGCGCACGGAGGTGGACAGCGTATGGCGCTGCGGGACGTACCCCAGGCGGGCATGGTTGCGAAAACGGTCGATCGGCGTGCCGAAGAGCGCGGCCTCGCCCAGGAGGTGGTCGTTGAGCCCGAGCAGCCCCTTGACCAGCGTCGACTTGCCCGAGCCGTTCGGGCCGAGGATGGCCACGACCTCACCGGCATGGATGTCCAGGGTGACCCCGGAGACGACCGCACGGTTCGCGTACCCGAAGGAGGCACCCCGCAGCGAGACGATGGCGGACGCTCCGGACGCTCCGGTCGTGGCGGCCGTGGCGTGTTCGGGGGCTGGCGAGGTACTGGTCACGAGCAGCCCTGACCGGTCCGCAGGGCCTTGAGGTTGGAGCGCATGACCCCGAAGTAGTCCTTGCCGGCAGACGCGCTGGTCAGGCCCTCGATCGGGTCCAGGGTGGACACGGTGGCGCCGGACTCACGGGCAACGGTCTGTGCGATGGCCGGGCTCACCAGGGTCTCGGCATAGACGGTGGTCACTCCGTGGGCTCGCACATAGGTGCTCACCGTGGCGAGTGCGGCAGCCTGGGGCTCCTGGCCGGGAGAGATCCCGTTGATGGCGATCTGTCTCATGCCGAAGCGCCTGGACAGGTAGCTGAAGGCGGAGTGGCTGGTGACGATCTCCTTGCGCTGGCATGTGGCAAGACCCCTGGTGAACTCCGTCGAGAGCGCGGTGAGCCGGTCTTCGAAAATCTTGGCGTTCTTCTCGTAGTCGGCCTTGTGAACCGGGTCCACGCTCGAGAGCCGGGTGGCGATCGTGTTTCCGACGGCGGCATACCGCTGGGGGTCCAGCCAGAAGTGAGGGTCGGTGGTGCCGGAGGCGAGCTTGAGGTCGAGCTTGGCCGCCGGTGCCACGTCGAGGCCCCGGTCGCCTCCCTGGGACGCCACAGCGCTGTCGACTGCGCCCTGGAGACCCTTCTCGAAGACCACCAGTTTGGCCTTGCTCACCGAGCCCACGTCCCGCGGGGTGAGCTCGATGTCGTGCGGCTCGGCTCCTGGTCTGGTCAGGCTGGTGACGGCGACGTGGCTGCCGCCGATCTGCTGGGTCGCGAACTGAAGAGGGTAGAACGCAGCGACCACTGCGAGCTTGTCTGTGCTGTCTGTGCTGTCTGTGCTGTCTGTGCTGCGCTGGCCCGGGCCGCAGGCCGTGACGACCAGGGCGGCAATGAGCAGGGGAACCCCGATCAGGCTCTTGCGTGGGTTCATTCAACCGATTATTGATCTTAATGAGAATCATTGTCAAGATGATCGGTCAAATGGTATCGGCGGGGCCGTCAGGTGCGGGGAAAAAGCTGCACGACCGCCATGACGACCGCCAGCAGGAGCACGGCCAGGCGCATGATGCGCTCGGAGCTGGTCAGTCGTGGCCACGACAGGTACAGCACCCAGCCGACGAAGGCGGCGGCCACGGCCATCAGGGCGAACCCCGTCGGGCCGCTGATCACGACGCCCGCAACAAGCAGGGTCAGCAGGAGCAGGAAGGGCACCAGCCGAGGCAGCTCGCTGAGCTTGGTCATCAGCGGCAGGCTGGCGTGGTCGATGCGGCTTCGCAGGGTGTTCGGCACCATGTCAGGTTACTGGAGCCAGCGCCGGTCAGCGCGGGGGAGTGGCACCGATACCCTTGCCCCATGGCTGCTTCCTCCACGATCGATACCATCGTCAGTCTCTGCAAGCGCAGGGGCTTCGTCTTCCCGTGTGGCGAGATCTATGGAGGCACCCGGTCTGCCTGGGACTATGGGCCCATGGGAGTGGAGCTCAAGGACAACATCAAGCGCCAGTGGTGGAAGTCCATGGTCCAGCAGCGCGAGGACGTCGTGGGCCTGGACTCCTCGGTCATCCTGCCCACCAAGACGTGGGAGGCCTCCGGCCACGTGGCCACGTTCAGCGACCCGCTGATCGAGTGCCTGTCCTGCCACCATCGCTTCCGTGCCGACCACCTGCAGGAGGCCGTGGCGGAGAAGAAGAGCAAGAACGGCGCCGAGGTCGACCCTGACAGCGTGGACCTGGCGACCGTCGCCTGCCCCAACTGCGGCACCCGCGGTTCCTGGACGGAGCCCAGGGCTTTCTCAGGACTGCTCAAGACGTATCTGGGTGTCATCCAGGACGACTCGGGCTTGCACTACCTGCGTCCCGAGACCGCCCAGGGCATCTTCCTCAACTTCGCCAACGTGATGAACTCGGCACGCAAGAAGCCCCCGTTCGGCATCGCCCAGATCGGCAAGAGCTTCCGCAACGAGATCACTCCTGGCAACTTCATCTTCCGGACCCGCGAGTTCGAGCAGATGGAGATGGAGTTCTTCGTCGTTCCCGGCAGCGACGAAGAATGGCACCAGTACTGGATCGACGCGCGCACCCAGTGGTACGTCGACCTCGGCATCAACAAGGACAACCTGCGCCACTACGAGCACGCCCAGGAGAAGCTCTCGCACTACTCCAAGCGCACCGTGGACATCGAGTACCGCTACCAGTTCCAGGGCAGCGAGTGGGGCGAGCTCGAGGGCATCGCGAACCGCACGGACTTCGACCTCAAGACCCACAGCGAGGCCTCTGGCACGGACCTGTCCTACTTCGACCAGGGTACCGGTGAGCGGTTCACCCCCTACGTCATCGAGCCGGCGGCCGGCCTGTCCCGCTCGCTCATGACGTTCCTGATCGACGCCTACACCGAAGACGAGGCACCCAACACCAAGGGCGGTGTCGACAAGCGGGTCGTGCTCAGGCTGGACAAGCGCCTGGCCCCGATCAAGGTCGCCGTCCTGCCGCTGTCGCGCAACGCCGACCTGACCCCCAAGGCCAAGGCGCTGGCCGCGCAGCTCCGCCAGGACTGGTCGATCGACTTCGACGATGCGGGTGCCATCGGACGTCGCTACCGTCGGCAGGACGAGATCGGCACCCCGTTCTGCATCACGGTCGACTTCGACACCCTCGACGACCTTGCGGTCACCGTGCGCGAGCGTGACTCGATGGCTCAGGACCGGGTGGCCCTGGACCAGGTCGAGTCCTACCTGGCGACCCGCCTGCTCGGCTGCTGAGGTCGGGGGAGAGTTGATGAGATGACGGCCGCGCCTGCTGCTCTTCCCGTGTCTTCTGGACCGACCCCGCGTTCAGGGGCGGCTGGCGCACCGGCGAGCCCGGTGCTGCCCGCGCTGCAGATCGGCCGTCATACCGTCGGGTCCCCGGTCGTGCTCGCACCCATGG
Source organism: Dermatophilaceae bacterium (assembly GCA_014377705.1). Lineage (GTDB taxonomy): Bacteria > Actinomycetota > Actinomycetes > Actinomycetales > Dermatophilaceae > UBA4719. Next base: position 2,160 of record JACMPC010000005.1, on the reverse strand, counting down.
CCGGGATCACCAACCGCGCCTTCCGACGGCTGTGCAGGGAGTATGGCGACGCCGGGCAGGCAAGTCTGGCCGGAACCGGGCCGAACCACTCGTTGTACGTCAGCGAGATGATCACCTCGCGTGCCCTGGTCGAGCGCACGCCGAGGTCGATGCAGCTCATCGAGCACGATCCGGACGAGACCATCCGCTCGATCCAGCTGTACGGCGTCGACCCGGCGACGGTCGGCGCGGCCGTGCGGATGCTCGTCAGCGAGGACCGGGCCGACCATATCGATCTCAACTTCGGCTGCCCGGTCCCCAAGGTCACCCGAAAGGGTGGCGGCGCGGCGCTCCCTTGGAAGACGGACCTCTTCCGGGCGATCATCGCCAGCGCGGTGAAGGAGGCCACGCCGTATGACGTGCCGGTCACCGTCAAGATGCGCAAAGGCATCGACGCGGACTACCTGACCTTCCTGGAGGCGGGCAGGATCGCCGAGGGCGAGGGCGTCGCCGCAGTGGCCCTGCATGCGCGGACTGCCTCACAGGGATACTCCGGCGAGGCAGACTGGTCGGCCATCAAGGCGTTGAAGGCCGTGGTCACGAGCATTCCGGTGCTGGGCAACGGCGACATCTGGTCCGCCCAGGACGCCCTGGACATGGTTGCGGCGACCGGGTGCGACGGTGTGGTGGTGGGTCGCGGCTGCCTGGGCCGCCCGTGGCTGTTCACCGACCTCGCGGCGGCTTTCGCCGGAACGACGGCGCGGGTGCAGCCAACGCTGGGGCAGGTGGCCCAGACCATGCGCCGGCACACGGAGTACCTCATCGACTTCCACGGCAGCGAGTTCAAGGCATGCCGGGACATCCGCAAGCACATCGCCTGGTACCTCAAGGGGTTTCCGGCCGGCCGTGACATCCGTGCCGGACTTGCCCTTGTCGACTCCACGGCTGCGCTGGATGACCTGATTGCCGGCCTGGACCTGGAGGCGCCGTGGCCCGGCGACCCGGCGGAGGGCCAGCGAGGACGAGCTGGCTCGCCGCGCCGGGTCGCACTGCCGGACGGCTGGCTGGACTCCCGCGGGCTCAACGCCGCGTCGGCTGCCGTCGTCGCGCAGGCCGAGCTGTCAGTCTCCGGGGGCTGACCCGGTGAAGGCTCAGTCCCGGGGGTACCGCACCGACCTGATGCTCGCGCGCCTGCAGGGTGCTTTGGTGGGCGACCGGGGTGACCATCTGGTGATTCGCACCCCCGGCAACCCCATGTTCCACTGGGGCAACTATGTGCTGGCGGATCGGTCGTGGCTGGACCGGCCGCTTGCCGACCTGGTCGCGACCTTCCACGCCGAACATCCCCGGTCCCAGCATGTCGCCATCGGGGTCGACGGGGTCGACGGCCGGGTCTGGGGTGCCGGCGAGGTCGCCGCGTGTGGTCTCGAGGTCGATCGCAATGTCGTGATGACCGCGACGCGGGTGCGGGCACCGGAGCGTCCCAACCCCGATGCCGTTTGTCGGATGCTTGCCGCCGACGCCGGCGCGGACTGGGAGGCGGCCGTCACCCTCCATGCGCTCGACCACCACGACTTCGACGCGGGGGAGTTTCGCGACGTCGTGCAGCGGCGGATGAACGCCCGGCGAGAGCAGCAGGTGGCCGGGCTGGGCGGCTGGTTCGGTGCCTTTGTCGGTGGCGAGATGGTCAGCGGGCTGGGGCTCTTCACCGACGGTTTGGGTCTCGGACGGTTTCAGGACGTGGAGACCCTGGCGTCGGCCCGACGGCTCGGGCTTGCCTCGACCCTGGTGCACCACGCGAGCATCGTGGGTCTTCGCGACTTCGAAATCCGAGACCTCGTCATGGTCGCCGACCCTGACGACACCGCGATCCGGATCTACCGGTCGATGGGTTTCGCCGACTCGGAGCTTCAGATCCAGCTCGCCCGACCGATGCCCACCGCCTAGCGTGTCGGCGCGACAGACGGACTGGTCCCGAGGTTTGTTGGGCGGAGGGGCGCACGATGCCTAGGTTTGTCGAGTGGAGGCGCGCGTGGTCCCTAGACATCCCATGGTCTTAGATGTCAAGCCGCTGGTTGTTGGGTGTGCTGGTTCCAGGTATTGGCCTGGCCGTTGGGGGTGGACGTTTTGGGGCAGCCATGCTGGATGTGAAGCGCTGCTGTGCGCCTTGACGTGACACGC
>JACMPC010000226.1 GCA_014377705.1 Dermatophilaceae bacterium | reverse complement strand
CTTCTACATCCTGGAGGGGGAGGTGAGCATCACTTGCGGCGAGCAAACATGGACTGCGGTGCCCGGCTCGTTCGCGATGCTGCCCCGGGGTGTCCCTCATTCATTTACGGTCTCGCCAGCGGGCAACGCGCGCATGCTGCACCGACGGTTACGTGGACATGATGTTCGTCTCGCCGCGTCACCAGCGACGTGGAGTAGCGCGGCAGCTCCTCGCCCACGTGGAGGCGCATGCACGCAGCGAAGGGACACCCGCGCTCTCAGCCGAGGCGAGTCTCACAGCCCGGCCGTTCTTCGAGCGGGCTGGCTTCACGGTCGAAGCGGAACAGCACCCGGTGAAGGCCGGGGTGGAGCTGACCAACTACAAGATGCGAAAAGAACTGTCATAGGGAGACGTCGTATCTTGGCTCTGCCTTAGTGTCTCGATCAACGATGGTGTGATTCGCGCGGTGCGCTGACGCCCGGATGAGGCCGCAGGTATCGCGTGGTCCGATACTCGTCACATACCTGATCTTGTCGCCATCTACGAAGCCGGGGACGAGGACGTGCGCATGGGCACCGCTAGCAACCGGGTGGAGTGGGAGCGGACGTTGGAGCTGCTGGAGCGGTGGTTGCCACCCGCCCCCGCGCGGGTGCTGGACATCGGAGGTGGGCCGGGCCGGTACGTGGCGTGGCTTGCTGAGCGTGGCTACACCGTCCAGCTGTTGGACCCGGTGCCCAAGCACGTACGGCAAGCTCGCTCTCATGGGGTCGAGGCGTCTGTGGGTGGACGCGCGGGCTCTGCCGTACGGCGACGGGGCGGCTGAGACGGTCCTGATGCTCGGTCCGCTGTACCATTTGCCGTCTGCTTGCGACCGCGTCCTCGCACTCACAGAGGCTGTCCGCTGCGCCGCTTTGGTCGCGCCCGTCGTGGCTGCCGCGATCTCCCGCTGGGCCAAGCCCGCCGTGAAGGCGTCCATGAGTGAGCTGGGCGGTCCGGCCGTTCGTGGCTACCTTCTCCGCGTCCTGGCCCGCGGCCAGGACGTCGAAGGGAACGCCTTCGACCTGGTGTCCTACAACCACGACCCGCAAGGAGCTGCGCGGCGAGATGGTCGCAGCCGGGTTGGTCGACGTGACGTTTGAGACGCAGAAGTTCTGGGACGCACAAGCCGACACCTTCGACGATGAGGCTGACCACGGTCTACGAGACGCCGCGGTTCGAGGCGCGTGGTCGCGGCTACTGTTGTTTTCGCTGCCGGACGTACCCGCTAGCGTTGCAGACCTGGGATATGGGACCGGGAGTCTGTCGGTCTTGCTGGCGCAGGCTGGCTACGACGTGGCCGGCCTGGACCTGTCCACGCGCCGACTGCCCGTGACCGCGCAGGTCGGGGGCCAGGACGTGCCCGTCGTCGCCCCAGTGCCCGACCAAGTCCGGCCAGGTCGTCCCCGCCTCGGTCAGCCCGTGCACCAGCACCGCGGTCCTCGCGTTCAAACTGCCGTACTGGTGGATCGTCAACGGCATCATGATCGGCCAGCATATGCGTCCGGAAGATCGGGTCACGGCGGACAAGGGGTATCGAGGTCGTGAGACTCCGCTCCGAGCCGCTCCGGAGGATCGCCTCATGGTGATTGTTGAGGACGCCCCAAACAGCCGAGGTCGCTTGCCTACCTATCGAGACCTTGGCACCGCGAGAAGGCAGGCCGCCAGCCGCTACCCACTTCCCCTGCGGGACGCCCTGGTCGCCGGACTGTTGGGAAGCGTCTTTCGACATCGCCCGCAAGGCAGTCACCCGCGGGGACACTGCCGATATCGCGGGGTGTCTGTTCCGAGTTGTTGAGGTGTGCGCCCAGGCGTTGCACGGGCGCGCCGAATACTGGCTCATCAACGAGAAAGACGCAGTTGCGTCCGCTGGTCGACTGTCGGGGGCACCCGCGGGCTTCGCAGAGCGAGCACAGGGCATCTTGGCCCAACTCGTCGCCACCCCCAGCGAGCTGAGCCGCGCGATCGACTTGGCCCGTGATCTGTTGGCCGACATGACCAACGTCTGCAGGCCGTCCCGCTGACCGATGGCCACACGGCGATCGCTTCCGGGTTTGTGTCCGGGGTGAGACCGCTCGGTGTGGCGTCCGCTGGTCATTCGGCTACCGGGGCTCACCTCGTAGAGGGGAGGATGATGGCGCCCGAAGATGCTAATGGGGGCCTGGCGCTGTCTGTTCCCACTTTCGCTGTCTCCATGTCTTCATGGGCTTGGTGGGTCTGGGGCCGACCCTGCATGGCCGCCCGCGGCTCTCGCGCTTCTGGGTTCCGAAATCTTGACGGTTCCTTAACGCCGATTGGTCATATGGCTGTTGCCAGGACCTAGGCTTCAAAAGGTGGTGATCCAGAAGGTGGAAATCAATGGTGCGCCTGGTGCGTCCCGTGCACCTACAGCGTTGACGGGGTCGGCGGAGCTGCCTGAGCATCTTGGGTATCGGCTCAAACGGCGGGTCTTGGGGCCGCCGCTGACCACCGACCAGCTCCAGGGCGAGACCCTGTCCAAGAAGCTTGCTCTTGGCGTTCTTTCGAGTGACTGCATCTCCTCGTCGGCATACGGGTCGGAGCAGATCCTGCTGATCCTGATCCCCACGTTCGGGCTCGCCGCGTACACCTTGCTGTTGCCGGTGACGCTGGTCGTCCTGGTTGTCCTGGTGCTGGTCACCTTGTGTTACCGGCAGGTTGTCATGTTGTATACGAAAGCTGGAGGCTCCTACGTTGTCGCGCGGGAGAACTTCGGCCCGGTGGTCGCCCAGGTGGCCGCTGTCGCGTTGATGATCGATTACATCGTGACGGTGGCTGTACAGTCCGCAGCCGGGACCAACGCCGTCACCTCGGCGATTCCGTGGCTGGTGCCGTACAGCCTTGAGATCACCGTCGCCGTGGTGCTGATCCTCTTTTACGGCAATCTGCGCGGGCTCCGCGAGGCAGGTCGGGCATTCGCCTTTCCGACGTACTTCTTCGTCGCCTCCATGGCTGTGGTCATCATCGGTGGCCTCGTGCGGGAACTGCTCGGAGACCTGCCGCACTACGACCCGGCCAGCGCCCCCGGCGCCTGGCCGATGGGCCACGGCGTCTCGTTGCTGAGCGTGGGTGCGATCTACATCCTGCTGAAGTCCTTCGCCAACGGGGGGTCGTCGCTGACCGGGCTCGAGGCGATCTCCAACGGCGTCAGCACATTCAGGACCCCCCGGGGCCGCAACGCCCGCTCAACGCTGGTGGTGATGAGCGCCATCCTGGGCATGCTCGTGGCCGGTGTCTCCTGGTTGGCTCACGAAACGCATGCGGTGGCGTACGTAACCGGCTCGCCCACAGTCATCTCGCAGGTCGCCAAAGCGGTGCTGGGGGACAGCGGGGCCGGGCACGTCGGTTTCCTGCTGGTGCAGCTCGCCACGACTCTGATCCTTTACACCGGGGCCAATACACCTTTCAACGGGTTTCCGTTCCTCGCAAACTTCGTTGCCGCTGATGGTTTCCTGCCGCGCTGGCTGACCAAACGCGGTCACCGCCTGGCTTTCTCCAACGGGATCGTCGTCCTGACGGTGTCATCTCTGGTCCTGCTTATCGGGACCGGAGCTCACGTCGACAAGCTGGTGGCGTTCTACGCGATCGGTGTCTTCACCGGCTTCACCCTGGCGGGCTTCGGGATGGCCAAGCACTTCAGAACCTTCCAGGGTACGAAATGGAAGACCAAAGTGGCGATCAACAACGTGGTGGGGGCGGTCTCAGGCCTGGTCGTCCTCATCTTCGCCGTCACCAAGTTCACCGAGGGCGCCTGGCTCGTCGTCCTGATCTTTCCGATCATGACCGTCGTCCTGCTGCGGCTGCACCGCGCATACGACCGGGAAGCCGCGTTGCTGGAGGCGATCCCGAGTACCGCGCCGGTGGTTCGCGCGGCCCGCAGCCGCGTTGTCGTGCTGGTCGACGCGGTCGACCTCGCGGTCATCCGCGCCATCCGGTACGCGCATACCCTGCGGCCAAGCGAGCTACATGTGGTGCACTTCGTCATCGACTCCAGTCATGCTGCCGAGCTGCGCAGCGCGTGGGATGCCCAGCCGGGCCTAGACCTGTCCCTGGAGCTGGTGGACTGTCCGGATCGCCGGTTGCCGCGGGCCGCCCTCGAGCTCACCGAGCGGCTGATGGCCGATGGTGCCTCTACCCAGGTGACCCTGGTGCTGCCCCGGCGCTCGTATGGGGCGTTCATCGGCCGCATGCTGCACGACCGGACCGCGGATGACATTGCCGCGGCCGTCTCGAGCGTGCCCGGCGCTGCGGCCACCATCGTCCCCTACGACGCCAGCACCCCCATGCGACCGTTGCGACGGTTCGGATCCGGACACGGCCCGGGGCGGGTGGCGGGAGGTGCGGACCTGGCGCCCGGCCCGGAGGGCACGGGCGGGGACACGATCGTGGCACCTCCGGCCAGCACCTGGGACCGAGGCCAACGGGTGGCTATCCGAAACGCCACGCACCGTCAGATAGTGGTCGTCGAAGGTCGCATCCGTTCCGTGGAGGTCTCTCCCATCTCGGGAAGTCCTGCGCTGCGTTGTGAGCTGGTCGACGACACCGGCGGGGTCACGCTGCTCTTCTACGGCCGGAGAATGATCAGCGGTATCGAGCCCGGGGTGCATCTGCGAGCAGAGGGCCGCATCGGCGAGTACAAAGGTCACCTCGCGATCGCAAACCCGGTGTACAGCCTGATGCCTCGCGACGACGACTTTTAGGGCTCCGTCCGCCGAGCATCGCGACCAGTCCAACAGCACGACCTTAACGATCTTCCCGATCTCCGTGTGCGGATGGCGGAGTGGGACCGTCAATCGGTATCTGACACAGAATCGGCAAAGGTCGACAGCAGCCGGAGAGCCGCCAGATCGTCGTCTCAAGGCCAACCGGCTACGGGAACGCGGAGAGGGTGCGCCAGACTCTTATGAGGAAGTCCCGACCTTGCCGTCTGCCGGTCCCGCTCTGGGACCGGATCGACCTCGCCGGTTGCGGCGGGTTTGCCCCTGGGGTGCATCGCGTTCGACCATGAGGTGGCTGCGAGCGAGTCCTGTTTCGGGCTCTCGATTCGGCCACCACCAGCGGGCCACTGACTTGATTTGTACAAACTGATGTCGGTGCTAACGTGACGGAAGGAGGTGCTCGATGAACGACTCTGCAGTCGCTCTAGATCGAACGTTCCACGCGCTGGCCGACCCGAATCGTCGAGCCATATTGGCGGTCGTTCGTAACGAGCGTTGCGCGGTCGGCGAGATCGCAGACGTGCTGGGGCTATCGCAGCAGATCGTGTCCCACCACCTGAAAGTGCTACGTGCAGCTGGCCTCGTAACCGGTGCGCGGTCTGGCACTCGTCATCTGTTCGCTGTGCGCGTGGAAGGACTAGCCGTCGGCAGGGGCTTCTTCGACGACTTCTGGCCTGAACGGTTGACCGCGTTAAAACGTGCTGTTGAGTCATCGCCGGGCAGCGGCGATGGCTGAGTACCGGACGTCGGTAGACATCGATGCGGCTCCAGAGTTCGTCTTCGAGTTCTTGGTGACGGACACGGGAATGACCTCCTGGATGGGCCAATGGGCGTCGCTGGATCCAGTGCCCGGCGGGCAGTTCGCGGTGGATATTGCCGGCTATCCCGCGCGAGGCATGTTTCTCGAAGTTGACCCACCTAGACGGGTGACAGTCTCCTGGGGGTTCGTCGGCAATGACAGCTTGCCTCCCGGCTCGTCGACGGTGTCTTTCGACCTCACGGCGATCGGCGCTGGGACCCGGGTCGAGGTCGTCCATACCGACCTGCCCGAAGACGACATTCACGGCCATATAGACGGGTGGAATCACTTCCTGCCGCGTCTCACACGAGCCATTGCAGGTGAGCAGCTCCCGCCCGATACCTGGAAACCAGCACCCTGAACACCGACTATCCGAAGGAGTCGCGAGATGTCGAACGTTGATGACGATGCACTGTCGATTGTGGAGGCTTATCACCAGGCCTGGACCGGCGGCGACGTCGATCGAGCCCTGACCTACGTTTCGGACGACGTTCGCTGTTTCGCCCCCGACGAGAACGTCACCACGAAGGGTGACTGGCACGGGTATCTCGCCAGCTTCTTACCGATGCTGACAGGCGCACCCGAGCACACCCGAATGACGGGTGGGGATCGGGTGGCGCTGTGGTATTTCCCTCAGACCGCGGTCACGACAACGACGTTGGCGAGTGAGCTGTTCACCGTGCGAGGGGGGCAGATCGTCGAGATCCGCCTTGCCTTTGACCGCCTCAGCTACGTCCCGCGCGAACAGCAGCCGGCATGACGCCAGTTCCCGCTGGCGACCAGGCGCGCGAGCTGCTCGACCGGACACGGGCGTCGCTGCCGGGTGGGCAAGTGCGGGAAGTACGAATGTTCGGTGTTATCGCCGTCATGGTCGACGACGCCATGGCAGTAGCCGTGCACAAGGACGGCAGTCTGCTTGTCCGCGTTGACCCAGCAGAGGACGCGCGGCTGCTCGAAAGCCCTGGTGCGTCCCGTGCGGAGATGAGAGCAGGTCGCTTGATGGGTGAGGGATGGATCCGAGTCGAGGCAGGGGCGCTGCGAAGCGACGCGGCCCTGGTCGGCTGGCTCGAGGCCGCTACTCGCTACCTTGCCCAGCGCACCCCCACGCCATCCTGAGCCGCTTCACGGCGCTCACTCGATCAGGCGGCTCGTCGATGACTTCGGCGCCGAGTTGAGCCCGCTGCGCATCCTGCGCCTCGACGTTGACGAGCATGCCCGCGCCCACGTCTGGTAGTCCGACAGCGAAACGATGACCGGACGCATCGGAGCCCGGTCTCGGTGTCCGTAGTCGGATGGTCTTACGGGCCGTTGGCGATCCAGGGATCAGAATGGAACCTGCTGGGCGAGCAACCCCGTCGCTGGCTTACGGCCTGCGAGGACGCGGCAGAACTCGAAGGCGTCCATCGTGATGGCTTCGCCCTCACCGTTGCTCCAGTTGCCTCCCGCTGGACCCGTGAGGTCCAGGGTGAAGGTCTGGCCGTGGCGACTTGCCCGCTCGCGCACGATGTCGTCTACGAGCACACCCTCATGGTTGGCAGTGGCGTGCATGGGATACCCGTGGCCGCGCTAGGGCGAGGGCGTTGAGGGCCTCGGGGGACTTGAACCCGAACGCCATCCTGGTGATCAGCCGGATCTTGGTGTTGGTCGACTCGATCAGGCCGTTGGACAGGTTGTGCTCAATCGCCGCGAGGATCCTCGCCCGGTGCTTGACGATGCTCTTCTACAGCTTCACGAACGACGGGATCCGGCAGCGTCGGGCCCAGCTGATCCACCGCTCGGGGGCCTCGACGGCGGCGGTGTAGGGCATCGTGAAGATCAGCCGCAGGCCCTCTTTGAGGAGGTAGGCCCGGTACAGCCTGGGGTCGGTCGCGGCGATCCAAGCGAGCTTGATCCGCTGGTTCTCGCTGAGGTTCTCCGGGTTCTTCCACAGCGAGTAGCGGGCGCCTTTCAACGCCCTCGCACGTTCGCCGCCTGGTCGCGGCGGCGCGTCTGCCGGAGGCCTGCCGCGGCCGCGTTTCGGCTCGGCTCGGGCCAGTGCCCGGGCGTCGTTCCACGCTCCACGGCGGACCTCGTCGAGAGCTTCGGTCGGACCCCACAGCGGCTCCGAGCACGAGCCGTCGGACGCACATGAGCGACCAGCAGCTCGGCGTCCTCGTCGAACTCGACCCGCTCGATCACCGTCTTCTCGACGCCCAACAGGGCTCGCCATAGGCTGACATCGCGCACGCCGTTCTCCGCTTCACCTGGTTCTGTACCTAGACAGCTCAGAACCTAAGCGGGAACGGCGTGTTGCACCTCAACCGACTCTCTCAACCACCCACGGAAGTGTCAGGAGATCTCATTCAGTAGATGGTAAACCTAGCTGGTGGGCTTGACCGAGCGGGATGCGTGCTCCGGTACGCGGACACTGGAGGGTCTGGGGACGCGATCGTGCTGACGCACGGTGCCGGCGCGGATCACCACATGTTCGACGCACAGTTCGAGGCCTTGGCCGCATCGGGCCAGCGCGTGGTTGTGTGGGACATGCGCGCTCACGGCGAATCGATTCCGAACAATGTCCCCTTCACCACCGAGCTTGCCCTGAGTGATCTCTCCGCGCTCGTCCAGCACCTGGATCTGTCTCATCCGGTACTTGCCGGACATTCCCTCGGCGGCAACCTGTCTCAGGTGCTCGTTCGAAGCCAGCCCAGCCGATTCGGCGGACTCGTCGTCATGGATTCCACCTGGAACACTGGTCCGCTCACCTGGACCGAACGGTTTCTTTTGAAGCTTGCGGCACCCGCGCTGAGCATCATTCCCGCCAGGTCCCTGCCCGCCCTGATGGCGCGCGCTTCGGCCGTGACACCGCAAGCTCGCTCGGACGCGATGCGCGCGTTCCCCCAAATGACCAAGAATCAGTTCATCGAAGTGTGGAAAGCCACAGTGTTGTTCGTTGATCCCCACCCGCGCTACCGCACCCCGATCCCGTTGTGCCTGATCAGGGGTTCCCACGACAAGACGGGGAACATCGCTACAGCGATGCCCCGATGGGCTGACACGGAGAGAGTCATCGAACACGTGGTGCCCGGAGCCGGTCACCTCGTCACCCAGGACGCACCGGACGCGGTGACTGCGATGATGCAATCATTCTTGGCCACCATCGCCAACGCAGCGTGATGACGTTGCCCGAGTCTGATCGCCGAGGCGCTCGAGCTCAGCAAGGGCGCAGTGAGCACGTCGGTGCGCGAGCTCGTGTCATGGGGGCTGGCCCGCACCATTTCACAGCCGGGAAGCCGCCGGCTCCTAGTCGAGGCGACCGGCGGCCTGGAATCACTGCTATCGGCCAGCCATGACCGCGCCCGATCCTTCATCCACGTTCTGGGTGAGGGTGAACACCTCACCCAAGAACCGCACGCACAACAGCGCCTCCACGACGTCACCGACCTCTTCGAGGGCTACAGCGAGGCTGGCGAACACAAGCTGACTCAACATCGTCGCAGTCGACGCTCCCGGTAGGCCATCCTCAAACGAAGGTGTCGTCTACTGCCTTTCTGGCCTTTTGGGTCGCTGGTTATCAAGCCCCAGGAGCCGGACAGAGCTGGACGAGCCCGAGGGAGCGGCGCTGCTGTTGCTGGCTGCTTCCCGATCGCTCACCTGGTCCCTACAGTCGTGTCATGACCTCCCGAGACCACGACGTCGTCTTGCACGGCGCGACCGGCTTTGTCGGCCGCCTCACGGCCCGTTACCTTGCGTTGCACGCTGGCGAGGCCCGGGTTGCCTTGTCGGGGCGTTCAAAGGACACGCTTCTGGCGCTGCGCGACCAGCTCGGCGTCGACTGGCCGGTGCTCCTCGCCGATGCCACCGATGCCAGTTCCCTGGCCGAGCTCGCAGCCTCGACGACGGCCGTAGCCACGACGGTCGGGCCGTTCGCCAAGCATGGCCTGCCGTTGGTGCGGGCCTGCGCAGAGGCTGGCACTTCCTACGCCGATCTCACTGGTGAGGTGTTGTTCGTGCGAGACAGCGCCGCCGCGGCGCACGAGCGGGCGCGAGATACAGGTGCGAGGATCGTGCACGCTGCCGGCTTCGATTCTGTACCGTCCGACCTCGGGGTGCTGCTACTACGCGAGCGGGTGGTCGCCGACGGAGAGGGCACGCTGGAGGAGACGGTGTTGCTGCTCGATTCGATGCGAGGTGGTGTAAGCGGCGGGACGATCGACTCGATGCGCACCCAGGTGGAGACAGTCAAGACCGATCCGGCGCTGGGACGTATCCTCGCGGATCCCTATGCGCTGAGTCCCGAACGGGCAGCCGAGCCTGATCTTGGGCCCGAGGGTGAGAGGCGGCTCCCGACCCGAGATCCGCTGCTCGGCAGGTGGGTCGCGCCCTTCGTTATGGCACCTTTCAACACCCGCATCGTCCGTCGGAGTAACGCGCTGCAGGATCACGCCTATGGCCCTGGCTTCCGGTACCGAGAGGTGATGGGCGTCGGCGGTAGTCCGGCCGCCCCAGTCGTGGCGGGCGCGGTCGCCGCTGGCCTGGGTGGCTTTGCTGTGGGGATGGCGTTCCCTCCGACCCGTTGGCTTCTCGACAAAGTCCTGCCGAAGCCAGGCAGCGGGCCATCCGAGAAGGTGCAACGCCGGGGGCACTTCCGTATCGAAGTGCACACCCGTACCTCGACTGGGGCGCGCTATGTCGCCACCGTGGCAGCCCACGGCGACCCCGGCTATGCCGCCACAGCGGTGATGCTGGGCGAGAGCGCCCTCTGTCTTGGGCTCGACAAACTGACCTCGGCCGGTGGTGTCCTGACGCCGGCTGTCGCGATGGGCGACCACCTCGTGGCCCGCCTACGAGCCCAGGGCTTCAAGATGTCGGTGTCACGTGTCTCCTAGACCATCTGGTAGTCCCGTTGTTCGCACCATTAGGCGAACCAGAGGACGATCGGTGGCCGTTCGCAATGTTGCGGGTCGATCGTCACAAGTGGATCTGGGGGCACACATGCGGCATGAGTGCGCAGGACGTCG
>JACMPC010000225.1 GCA_014377705.1 Dermatophilaceae bacterium | reverse complement strand
GGTCGAAGAACTGCACGTGCTCTTGGATGAGGGCGTGGGTGCCGACCACGATGCCCGCGTCCCCCGAGGCAGCGTCCAACAAAGCCCTGCGTCGTAGGCCGGCTGGCTGGCTGCCGGTCAGCAGCGTCACCCTGGTGCCGATCTCACTGCCACCGAGCAGGCCGCCCTCGGCAAGGTCGCCCAGCATCGAGGTGATCGACCGGAGGTGCTGCTGGGCGAGGACCTCGGTGGGCGCCAGCAGTGCCGCCTGTCCCCCGGAGTCGATCACCGACAGCATCGCCCGCAGCGCCACGACCGTCTTGCCGGAGCCGACCTCGCCCTGAAGCAGCCGGTGCATGGGGTGCTCGCAGGCGAGGTCCGCGGCGATCTCAGCGCTGACCTCACGCTGGCCGGCGGTCAGCTCGAACGGCATACGGGCGTCGAAGGCCTCCAGCAACCCGCCGGCAACGGGCAGTCGCGGTGTCGTCCGCAGCCCCTGCCCGGCCACCCGGCGCTGAGCCAGAACCATCTGGACCGTGAAGGCCTCGTCGTACTTGCGCCGGTAGCGGCCCCGCGACACGTCCTTCTCTGTGGCGGGCTCGTGCAGCAGGCGGTACATCGAGACGAGGTCGACCAGGCCACGTCTCCTGCGGACGTCGGGGGGCACGTGGTCCGGGAGCTCCCGCAGCGACCCGAGCACGATCTGGGCCACGTTGCGGACCTTCCACGACGGCATCCTCCTGCCCGCCGGCAGATAGACCGGGATCAGGTGGGTCAGATAGTCCTCGACCGCCTCGTCCTCCTCCTCCGGGTCGAAGATCTCGTAGTCCGGGTGGGTCAGCTGCCAGGTCTGGTGGTACCGACCGACGACGCCTGCGAACAGGCCCCTGGCCCCCGGGACCAGCCTGCTCTCGTGGCCGTAGGCGCTGAAGAACGTCAGGTCGAGCTCACGCTTACCATCGGTGATGACGGCGTTCAGCATCCGCCCTTTGCGCTCACGCATCGCGCGGGTGGTGACCCGGTCCACCCTGGCCACGATCGTCACGTCCTCTCCCTCGACCAGCTTGGACAGATCTGTCAGCTTGCCCGGCTCGAGGTAGCGGCGGGGAACGAAGTCGAGCAGGTCACCGACGGTGTGGACATCGCGGTACTTGGCCAGCGGGCTGGCCGAAGGCTGGCCAATGATCTTGCCGAGAGGGGTCGAGAGGTCCGCCACGTCACTCCACCCCGAGCAGGAGCGGATACGTCGCCTGACCGCCGTCGATGATGCTGACCTCCAGGTCCGGGTGACTCGTCCGTGCCGACTGAGCGACGAGGGCCGAAAGCTCGGGCCCGGCGCCGACCCCGGAGACCACTGTCAGGAGCTCTCCTCCGCCGGCGAGCAGCCGGGCCACCACGTCCGCGCCGACCATCCCCTGATCATGCCCGACAACAACGACATCCCCATCGATCGCACCCAGGACATCGCCCGGGTGGCATGGTCCGGCGCTGGTCAGCGACGCCTTCGCGGCCACCGTGACCCCGCCGTGCCGGGTGGCCCCCGAAGCCCCGCTCATGGCGATCAGGTTGTCCCGAACACTGGCCGCGGGCTCGAAGACCGCGAGCGCCGCGATGCCCTGCACCGCGGAGCGGGCCCGCACCACGTGCACCTCCAGCCCCCCGTCGGCTGCCGCCGAGGCCGCAGCCTCCGCCGCAAGCACCGTGTCCTTGTCGTTGGGCAGGACGATCACATACTGGGAGTGGGCGGAGCGGATCGCATCCAGCAGCTGGCCTGCGGACGCGCGCCGGCCTGGCCCGTTGAACACCGGCACCGCGCCGGCGGCGCCGAAGACCTCGGCCAGGCCCTCACCGGCCGCGCAGGCCACGACCGCCACCGGCCCGTGCCTGCTGGTTCCCGAGTGCGTTCTGGCTCGCTTCTGGTCCGCAAAATGGGTGACCGCGATGCGATGGGGCCGGCCCGCCTCGATACCCGCCTGGATGGCCGCACCGACATCGTCCACATGGACGTGCACGTTCCAGAGGTCCTCGCCACCGACGACCAGGACCGAGTCGCCCAGTGCGTCCAGCCGGGAGCGGAGCACGGCAACCGCCTCCTCGTCGCTGTCAGAGAGCAGATACATGACCTCGTATGACGGTCCCCCCAGCTCCAGGCGATCCCCGTCGCCCTTCGCTGTAGCCCCGTTCCCGTCGGCATGGGCCGCCGCCCGCAGTGCTATCGGACTGAAATGCGCGGCGCGCGGGGGCAGCGGACCGCTCACCGGCGACCCCGCGATGACCAGCTCGAGCGCCTCGAGCACCAGGACGTAGCCCAGGCCGCCGGCGTCGACCACCCCGGCTCGGGCCAGGACCGGCAGCTGCGCCGTGGTCGCGGCCAGCGCCACCCTGGCCGCAACCAGCGAGGCGTGCGCGACGGCGTACAGGTCGGAGCCGGTTGACGCGGCCAGCTCGGCGGCGCTGGCGGCCGCCGCGGCCACCGACAGGATCGTCCCCTCGACCGGACGCGTCACGCTGGCGTAGGCGCGCTCGCTCGCCCGCCGCAGCGCCAGCGCCAGCATCGGCCCGTCCAGGCCGTGCGGGTCGCCGTCGCCGCCGGACCCGGCGACCCCGCCGACCCCATCCGAGGCCGCGGCCTCGGCAATGACCTCGCTCAGACCCCGGACCAGCTGGCTGAGGATGACCCCGGAGTTGCCCCGGGCAGCCAGCAGGGTGGCCCTTGCGAGAGTCGCGACGTCTGTGGCCATCGTGCCGGCTGCGCTGGTCCCCGACCCCGGCAGGGTGTCCGGCTCGCGGGGCTCACGCGCGGCCTCGAGGGCGGAGTCCAACGTGATGTAGAGATTCGTGCCGGTATCGCCGTCAGGCACCGGGAAGACGTTGAGGTCGTCGAGCTCCGCCCGGTGGGAGGCGAAGGCGGTACGGGTGGCCACGGCCCAGCGCCGGGCCGCACGAGCGTTCAGTCGCTCGAGCCGAAAACTGTCACCGCTCACTGGCACCACCTCCTCCTGTCTGCCGTGAGGCTAACGCGTCGGATGCCACGATCGAGGGTAGGTCCACGTCTGCCGGCCCTCCCATTTTGGCCCAGACCACGGACTCGGCTACTCTTGACCGGTTCCCTTGGTTAGCGCGTTTCTTCTGCCTGCCTAGGGACCTCTGGCGTGTTCCCGGCAAGACCTCTCGGGCAACACGTCTGGGGCAACACCTGTTCATGACCAGACTCAGCACCCCATCGAAACTCAGGAGAAACCGTGGCTGCCAACTGCGACGTCTGCGGCAAGGGACCGAGCTTCGGTCACAACATCTCGCACTCGCACCGCCGCACCAAGCGCCGCTGGAACCCCAACATCCAGCGCGTCAAGGCTCTGGTCGGTGTGACTGGTGTGACCCCGAAGCGTCTCAATGTCTGCACTTCGTGCCTCAAGGCCGGCAAGGTCAAGCGCTAGACGCCCGGCGCTCGACATCTACCGAAGCCGATCTCCTCACGGAGGTCGGCTTCGTTGCGCTGCCATGTCTGCGGAGGCCATGTCTCCAGAGTCGCTGCCTGCCCCCCGGAGGCGGAGTCAGCTCCCTGAAACCTCAGCCGCCGAAGTGATCCCAGCCGCCGCCCTGCACCAGGTGACCACGTAGCAGCACACCTGAGCCTTTCAGCACCTCGCCGACCTTGCGCCAGCCCGCGGGCAGGCCGGGTCCGGAGGGGAAGCACGCCAGCAGTGAGTGTTCCTCACCACCCTCGGTGACGCTTCGCCAGGCGTCCTCGGCGCCGATGGCGTGCCTCAGCTGCTCCACGTCATCCCGCAGGAGTGCTTCGTCCAGCGCGATCCCGACCCCGCTCGCCCGTGCGATGCGGCCGGCGTCGCGCCCCAGACCGTCACTGACGTCGATCATGGCCGTGGCGCCTGCCCTGGCAGCCAGGGGACCTTGCCGGTATGGCGTCCGCGGGCGCCGGTGGTAGTCCACCAGCTCCGGTGCCTGTCCGCCCTGCCCACGCTGCAGCAACAACAACCCCGCGGCAGAGTGGCCCAGGCTGCCGCACACGGCGAGAGTGTCGCCCACCTGCGCCCCGCCACGACGCACCGGCTCAGCACCGTCGCACTCCCCCAGGGCGGTCAACGACACCACCAGCACGCCCTCGGGCGCGGACGACAGGTCACCGCCCAGCACCGGCACGCCCGCCTCTTCCGCGGCCTGGGCCATTGCCCGGGTGAAGTCCCGGACCCACGCCAGGGGCGTCTGCGGGTCGGCGATCAGGGTGACCAGCAACCCGGTCGGCACGCCCCCCATCGCAGCGATGTCAGCGATGTTCTGAGTCACCGTCTTCACCCCCACGTCCGCGCCGGTGGACCACTGGTCGAGCCAGTCACGTCCGCGCACCATGGCATCGGTGGTCGCCAGCACCGAGCCGCTGGAGGTCCGCAGCAGAGCGGTGTCGTCACCGGGACCGATGAGAACGCCCGGCCCGCCGGGCAGCAGAGGGAAGATCACCGACAGGAGCCCGTCCTCGCCGAGGTCTGCCAGGGTGGGCCCGGCGGCATTCTCGCGTTCATCCAACATGTTGACCTCCCGGTGCAATGACCCTTGCAATCGCACGGTAGCGTCTGCAGAGCCGGGTCCGTGCAGGGCGTGGCGAGTCAGTGTCAGCGAATACCGTTCAGCTCGGGGTGAAGCGCTCCGATCATGCTTTTGGAGGCGTCGTGGTGGTCCAGGCCTACGTTCTGATTCAGACCGAAGTTGGCAAGGCGGCTAAGGTCGCCGAGTCGATCGCGGGGATTACCGGTGTCACGGTGGCCGAGGACGTCACCGGACCCTACGACGTCATTGCCCGGGTCGAGGCCCGCACGGTCGATGACCTCGGCAAGTTGGTCATCGCCAAGATCCAGGACGTCACGGGAATCACCCGGACCCTGACGTGCACGATCGTGCACGTCTGACCCCACTGATCCCACTGACCCCACTGACGCGCCTGTTGGTGGGTCTGGGTGCAGCCCTTCTCCTCGGGACCCTGTCGGCCTGCTCGTCCCTGGACGTGGCAGACCCGGTTGAGGCTGAGTCCGCAGGGTGTCTATCGGTGGCCGCCCATTGGCCCAAGACCGTTGGCGGACGGTCACCTCGACCGACCTCGTCGTCCTCGGCCGCCGTGCGCGCGTGGGGTGACCCGGCGATCATTGCCCGCTGCGGCGTGCCCCTCATCGGCCCGACCACGGATCAGTGTCTCGATGTCAGCGGCATCGACTGGGTCGCACACCAGCTCACCGACGGTGTGCGATTCACCACCTATGGCCGCACGCCGGCGATCGAGATCCTGGTGCCCGGCGCGTACGCGCCCGAGCCGCTGCTGCTTCCGGCCTTCGGAAAGGCCGCGGCTGCCATCCCGCAGGGAGGACGGCGGTGCCTCTGAAGCGGCCTAGCGCAGTCCGGTGCGGCGAGCCAGGGCCAGCTGGATCAGCTCGTCGATGAGGCTTGAGTAGTCCAGCCCTGACTCAGCCCACATCTTGGGGTACATCGACAGCGGGGTGAACCCGGGCATGGTGTTGATCTCATTGAGAATCACATCACCATGCTCGGTGTAGAAACAGTCCACCCGGGCCAGTCCCTCACAACCGGCAGCCTCGAATGCGGCCACGGCAATCCGGCACACCTCATCGGCCACGTGGTCGGGCAGCTTGGCGGGACAGGAGAGCTCGACGTCGGACTCTGCCAGGTACTTGGCCTCGAAGTCATAGAAGTCGTGGCCCTGGACGACCTGGATCTCCCCCAGCTCGCTTGCCCTGGGCGGACCGCCGTCACGGCCCTCCAGCACCCCACACTCGATCTCTCGCCCGACAATGCCGGCCTCGACGACAACCTTGGGGTCATGCTCGCGCGCGAACTCGATGGCCGCCGCCAGGTCCTGCGGCCCGGACACCCTGGTGATACCCATGCTCGATCCGGCACGAGCCGGCTTGACGAAGACGGGCCATCCTAGTGAGGCCACGGCGTCCATCGACGCGGCCGGGTCACGTTGCCATTCCCGATCGGAGATCACGACGTAGGGGCCGATCGGCAGGCCGTGCCCGGCAAAGATGACCTTCATGTAGTGCTTGTCCATCATCACGGCCGAGGCCAGCACGCCCGACCCGACGTACCGGATATCTGCCAGCTCGAGGAGGCCCTGAATCGTGCCGTCCTCGCCGAAGGGGCCGTGCAACAACGGGAACACCACGTCCACCTCGCCGAGGACCCGCGGCGGGGCGCCCGGCTCGAGGACCCGCAGGGAGCGCTCGGTGGTGCTCAACGGGACCAGCACGGCGGCGCCGGACCCATCGACCTCGGGAACGTGGCCGGCCGACAGCTCGAGCGCACCGGTATCCTCGGAGGCCACGACCCAGCGACCGTCCTTGGCGATGCCGATCGGGATCACGTCATAGGTGTCCCGGTTGATCGCCTTCATCACCCCGGCCGCCGTGGCACAAGACACGGCATGCTCGCAGGACCGGCCGCCGAAGACGATGGCCACGGTCGGCTTGCGCGGCCCGGCGGTGGACTCTGGACTGGGCTGATCGTATTCGTTCATCGAGAGCGACCCTATCGTCCGGCGGGCCACCGACTCACCAGGCGCCGCCTGGCTGTTTTCGGCCATGCCCCTTGTGGCCCTACCCTGAGCACGTGGACGCCAACGAAGAAGTGCTCGCCCCCGCCTCGATCCTGGTCTCAGCCGGCCGACAGCCACGCCTTCCGGGGTCGGGGGTCAACGCCCCGCTGGAGTTCTCCTCGACCTACCATGCGGATGGTCCGGTCGACTATGCGCGCGCCGGTAACCCGACCTGGACCGCGTTCGAGCAGGCCCTGGGAGCGATCGAGGGCGGATCCGCCCTCGTCTTCTCCTCCGGTATGGCGGCAATCGCGGCAGCCCTGTCCGTCGCCCCAGCCCTGTCTGTCGCCCCGGCCGGCGTCAACCCGGTTTCCGTGCCGCCAGCGCCGTCCGGCGAACCGCACCCGGCAGTCATCGTGGCTCCTCACCACGCCTACAGCGGCACCGGCGCGATTCTGGAGTCCTTCGAGCAGGCCGGTCGTGCGATCCTGCGGCGGGTCGACATCAGTGACACGGCGGCAGTGATCGCGGCGCTGGACGGGGCCGACGTGCTGTGGGCCGAATCGCCCACGAACCCGATGCTCGAGGTCGCAGACCTGCCGCGCATCTTCGAGGCCGCCCGAGCCGTCGGGGCGGTCGCCTGCTGCGACAACACGTTCGCCACCCCGCTGGTCCAGCAGCCCTTGTCGCTGGGCGCCGACATCGTGGTCCACTCGGTCACCAAGTACCTCGCCGGCCACTCGGATGTGATTCTGGGCGCGACGATCACGGCCGACTCCGACCATGGACGCCGGCTTCACGAGGCCCTCATCCATCACCGCTTGCTCCACGGCGCCATCGCGGGACCGATGGAGACCTGGCTGGCACTGCGCGGGATGCGGACCATGCATCTGAGGGTCGAACGCTCAAGCGCCAACGCGACCGTGCTTGCCGCCCGCCTGCAGGGCCACCCGGCGGTGCAGAAGGTGCGCTACCCGGGGTTCGGCTCGATCATCGCGATCGAGGTCCACGGCGGGCTGCAGGGAGCTGAGACTGTGGCGGCCCAGGTCCGCCTCTGGACCCACGCGACCAGTCTGGGCGGAGTTGAGTCGCTGATCGAACGTCGCGGACGGCATCCGTCCGAACCGTCAACCGTTCCGGAGAACCTGCTTCGGCTCAGTGTCGGCGTCGAGGACGTCGAGGACCTCTGGCGAGACCTTGGCGCAGCCCTGGCCTGCCTGACCCCATCCGGCTGACCAGACGCCGGGTGAACCCACGCCATGTGGTGTGCTCGGTCCTGACCGCCCTGCTGGCCCGCGGCCGATTTCGCAACGGGTCAGACGAGTCAGACGGGTCAGACGAGGCAGACGAGAGCAGAGTCATCGTGTCTCGGCCTTGCGGGCACGGGACATCAGCATGTCGGCGACCCGGTCTGGCGTGCGACCTTCATGGATCACGGCCGCGACGTTCTCGATGATCGGCACGTCGATGCCGTGATGTTGCGCCAGCTCGAGAATGGACTGGCAGGACTTCACCCCCTCAGCGGTCTGCCGGGTCTTGGCCCCCACCTCCTGGACGGTCATCCCGCGGCCCAGGTTCACGCCGAACGCATGGTTGCGCGACAACGGCGACATACATGTGGCAATCAGGTCGCCAACCCCCGCCAGCCCGGAGAATGTCGCCGGATCCGCCCCCAGCGCCACGCCCAGCCGCAGGGTCTCCGCCAGCCCACGGGTGATGATCGTGGACTTGGTGTTGTCCCCCAGGCCCATGCCCTCGGCCATGCCCACGGCCAGGGCGATCACGTTCTTGACCGCGCCACCGAGCTCGGTCCCGACGACGTCGGTGTTCGTGTACGGCCGGAAGTACGGTGCCGCACAAGCCATCGCCACCCGCTCGGCCATCGACTCGTCGATACATGCCACGACCGAGGCCGCCGGCTGCTTGGCCGCGATCTCCCTGGCCAGGTTGGGCCCGGAGACTACGACGATACGTTCCTTTCCGACCCGGCCCACCTCGGCGATGACCTCACTCATCCGCTTGGTCGTGCCCAGCTCGACGCCCTTCATCAAAGACACCACCGCCGCATCGGCCGGAAAGACGTCGGCCCAACCCGTCAGGTTGGTCCGCAACGTCTGCGACGGCACCGCCAGCACGACGATGTCGGCACCGTCCGCGGCCTCACCCGGGTCTGTTGTCGCCGAGACCGCCTCGGGCAGGAGCAGCTCCGGGAGATAGTCGCCATTGACGTGCACCCGGTTGATCCGGTCGACGAGCTCTGCCCGCCTCCCCCACATCCGGACCTCGGATCCGGCGTCGGCCAGCACCGCGGCGAACGCCGTGCCCCAGCAGCCTGTGCCGAAGACCGCCACGCGCGTCATGAGGCCTCTCCCTTCGTCCGGCCCGAAGGCTTCTTGGGGTGAACCTTCTTGAGATGGACCCTGTGGGGGTTGCCGATCTCGGCCACCCCGGCGGTGTACGAGTCAAAGCGGATCGCGGGAGCCTTCTCGCCCCGGAGCTCCTCGAGCTGAGCGGTGATGGCGTCCATGATCCTGTCCGTGGCGGTCTTGAGGGTCGCCGCATCCAGCGGCCGGTCGTACAGGTCGCTCAGATCCACCGGGGGCCCGGCAACCATCTGCATCGTCTTGCGGGGAAACAGGCGCAGCTCCCTGGCATACGGCCTCTGTATCTCCTGGGCTCCCCACTGGGCCACGGGAATCACCGGGCACCGCGTCGTCAGAGCCACCCGGGCGGCGCCGGTCCTGGCCGTCATCGGCCAGATCCGCGGATCCCGGGTCAACGTGCCCTCAGGAAATATCGGAACGCACTTGCCGTCCTCGACCGCTGCGACCGCGGCCGCAAAGGCCTCTGCTGCCTGAACGGTGCCGCGCTGCACCGGGATCTGCTGGGCCGCCGAGAGGAGCCAGCCGAAGACCGGGATCCTGAACACCTCCGTCTTGGCCAGAAAGAACGGCGGATGTCCGTTGTCGTAGAGGAAGTGGGCGAAGGCGAACGGATCGGCATACGAGATGTGGTTCGGACACACCACGAACCCGCCGCCGGGCGGGAGGTTCTCGGCGCCTCGCCAGTCGCGACGAGTCAGCAGCATCATCCAGAAGCGCAGGAAGGTGGCCACGCCACGGTAGGCCCGCGGCAGCTCCCGCTCCGATCTGATTCGCCGCACTCTGGCTCCGCCTTGTCTGTTCTGTTGCGTGCGTCTGATCTTGTTGCTCGCGTCTGATCTGTTGCTGTCATGGCCATGGTCCACCTGACAGACTTGTCAGGTGGTGGGCTGGCTCGCCGTCATCTTCCTCGTCGGAGCGGGTCGGTGTCGAGGTGAGCACAAGGATACTGACACGATCAACGAGATGCGTCCCCCCGATATCGACCAGTGGCGACTGGTTGTCCCGGTCAAGTGCCGGTGGACTGCCAAGAGCCGCCTGCATCCGCCTGCCGGTATCGCTCGGGCTGATCTCGCCCATGCGATCGCTCTGGACACGATCAGCGCCGCCGTCGCCAGCATCCCTGCGGATCAGCTGATCGTCGTGACGTCCGATGAGCATACTGCGACCTTCGTGCGTGATCAGGGCGGCGTCGTCCTCCCCGATCCCGGGGATGGCCTGAACTCCGCTATCCGGGTGGGTATCGGGTACGTGCACAGGGTGCTCGGTCCTGGCCCGGTCGCAGTCCTGCTCGGCGACATCCCCGCCCTCCGGCCCCGGGACCTGAACGTTGCCCTCTCTGCGTGCGCCGGGCACCCCAGGGCGCTGGTGCCAGACGCATCCGGGACAGGCACGGTGCTGCTCACCGCCCGGTCCCCGGAAGACCTCAATCCACGGTTCGGTCCGGGATCCGCACGCGAGCACTCACGCGACTGCGTGCGGCTGGACCTGAGCCTGCCGGCCCTTCGAACCGATGTGGACGACGACCAGGCACTACGCCTGGCCATCACCCTCGGGGTCGGCAGGCACACCGCGGTGGTGCTGGGTCTGCCCTGATCCGGATGGGCTAGCGTGGCCCCTATGCAGGCAAGCGTGCACCGCTATGACGACGAGTTCGGCTCGGGCAGCGTGCTGCTCGACGATGGCCGCGAGATTCCCTTCGACACCGCCGTGATGGATGCCAGCGGACTGCGCCTCCTGCGCCCCGGACAGCGCGTCAGCATCACGATGACCGACACTGCTCTGACCCGGCTCTGGATCGTCGGCATCGGGGACAACGAGCCCATCCGCTGAACCAGGCGGAACAACCCGCAGACACCGGCACGGCAACAGAACCTGACAGGACACCGGAAGGGCCGGCACACACGTGTGCCGGCCCTTCCGGTGATGTGTTGCGGTCAGGCCCTCTTGGCCGGAGCCGCTTT
>JACMPC010000026.1 GCA_014377705.1 Dermatophilaceae bacterium | reverse complement strand
TGTGTCAGTCCACCCCACGCCCGTTCCTCCTTCCGTCCTGGAGTTCTCCCTTGTCACGCAACAGCCTTGGACACAGCAGTAGTCCTGAGTACGACAGTCATGACGAGTCGCCCACCCCTTTGAACCTCCCCGACCCGGCGGCCCCCACGACGGCGCCGGAACCGTCCACCCTGACGAACAGCTACCGCGACAGCGGGTACGCCGTCGACACCGTTCCGGACCGGCCGCCCGAAGGCGAACGCTGGTCCAGCTGGGACGGCGCCCAACACGGTCCCGGCCCGCGCCCGGACTGGGTCATCACCGACCTCGGTGCGGTGGACCAGGACCTGGGCATTCTCAGGTCCGGCAAGGAGGCCGACGTCCACGTCATCCGCCGCTGGGTTCCGGGCACTGACACGGATGACCCCGGTGTCTACATGGCCGCCAAGCGGTTCCGCGACTCCGAGCACCGGATGTTCCACCGGGACGCCGGGTACCTGGAGGGACGCAGGGTCCGGCGCAGCCGCGAGATGCGCGCCATGGCACGGCGTACCGAGTTCGGCAGGCAGATGATCTCGGCCCAGTGGGCCCACGCCGAGTTCGACGCCCTGGCCGAGCTGTGGAGCCTCGAGCTGCCAGTCCCCTACCCCGTGCAGATCGATGGCACCGAGGTGCTCATGGAGTTCATCGGGGATCAGGGACTTCATCAGCCCGGACAGTCCGCGACAGCCGCTCCCAGGCTGGCCCGGACCCGCCCGGAGCCGGACCTGCTGGCCGACCTGTTCGAGCAGTTCCGAAGCACCGTGACCCGGCTGGCCGAGCGCGGCTGGGCGCACGGCGACCTGTCCCCGTACAACATCCTGTTGCACCAGGATCGCCTCGTGATCATCGACTGGCCGCAGATCGTCGACATCATCGGCAACCCGCGTGGGCCGGAGTTCCTGCAGCGCGACTGCCACAACATGTGTGCCTGGTTCGCCAGCCGAGGCCTGGTCATCGACGATGAGGAGGAGGTCTTCGGCGACTTCATGGCCGCTGCCATGTCCCGATGGTGAACAGGGGTGGCCTCCCTCTCCCCTCAGCACGGGATCAGCAGCCGCAGGGTGCTGGCCGGCGCGGTCGCCCTGCCATGGCTGGTCGCCTGTGGTCCGGGCTCTGCCAGGCCTGCCGGGGTCGACCGGCTGGAAGGCACCTTCGACACCGGCAGCCACACCGAGCGGTACTGGACAGCCCACGCCGGCGCCCAGCTGACCTACCTAAGAACACAATCCACCTAACCCCACCCACCCCGCACCCACCCCGCACACCCACCCCCCTCTTATTGCCCCGGAGCCACCGAATCAGCACTGGAACCGCTCGAGACGGTGCTTCCGGGGCAGCAAGACGGGCGTTTGGTGGGTCAGCTGGTGGGTCGCTCCCACTTCTGTTCGCGGGTCATTGCGGCGGCACGGCCCTTGGCGGAGATGACCAGGGCCATCTTGCGTGACGCCTCGTCGATCATCTCGTCGCCGAGCATGACCGCGCCGAGCTTGCCGCCGGCCTCGGAGGTGAAGAAGTCGTAGGCGTCCAGGATGTTCTCAGCGTGGTCATAGTCGCTCTGGCGAGGGCTGTAGACCTCGTTGGCCGGGTCGAGCTGACCGGGATGGAGGACCCACTTGCCATCGAATCCCAGGGCCGCGGATCGTCCGGCGACCCGTCGGAACCCCTCGATGTCCTTGATCTGCAGGTACGGCCCGTCGATGGCCTGCTTGTCGTAGGCGCGTGCCGCCATCAGGATCGACATGAGGATGTGGTGGTAGGCATCGCCCACGTCATACCCCTGGGGCTGCTCACCGACCACGAGGCTCTTCATGTTGATGGAGGCCATGAAGTCGGCCGGTCCGAAGATGATCGTCTCGACCCGCTGGCTCGCTGCCGCGATGGCGTTGACGTTAGTGAGGCCGAGGGCGTTCTCGATCTGCGCCTCGATGCCGATCCGGCCGACCTCCAGGCCAGCGGACTTCTCGATCTGGGTCAGCAGCAGGTCGAGGGCGACGACCTGTTCGGGCGTCTGCACCTTGGGCAGCATGATGGCGTCCAGGTTGGCACCGGCGCCCTCGACGACCTCCACGACATCCAGGTACGTCCACTGAGTCGTCCAGTCGTTGACGCGCACTGTGCGGATCGTGTCCCCCCACCCACCCTCGTTCAGGCCGGCGACGATGTTCTTACGCGCCTCCGGCTTGGCCAGCGGCGCGACCGCATCCTCGATGTCCAGGAACACCTGGTCCGCGCCAAGGCCCCTGGCCTTGTCGATCATCTTGATGCTCGAGCCGGGAACCGCGAGGTTCGAGCGGCGGGAGCGCAGCGGGCGCGCCGACGATGAGGGCGCCGAGTTCATGGACAGTGAAGGCACAGGGGTCATGGTGTGAGGCTACCCAGCGGTATGCCGGCTCGCCACCGAGGCCGCGAGGTGACCTTCCACACCCCGCCCCATGCGAGCGGGTTAGGCTCATGGGCGTGACCGACCTGAGTGCGCTTCTCTCTGAGGCAGGCAAGAAGTCCGGACTGCTGTGGATCAACATCCCCGGCGACCGGGCCTGGCCCGCCTGGCATGTGTGGGTTGACGGCACGGCATACGTCGTCTCCGGCCCCGGGGAGCAGAACCTGCCATGGTTACCCGCGGAGCTCGCGGTGACATTCCGCAGCAAGGGCACCGGCGGACGGCTGGTGACCGTGCCGGTCACCGCGACAATCATTCCGCCCGACAGCGAGCACTGGGAAGTTGCCACCACGACGCTGAAGGGGTCCCGCCTCAACGCCCCGGCCGGGGACATCATCGCCAGGTGGTCCCTCGACAACACCGTCTACGCGCTGACGCCCCATGGCGAGGCCCTGGACGGACCCGACAACTACTCAGAGGACTCCGGAGTGGCACAGCCGGCGCACACTCCTGCCACCACCCGCACCTGGCAGCCGTGGCATTACAAGGGCCGGCCGAAGTGGCGTCGCGGAACTCGCCGCTGATCCGGATAGCCTTGGCGCCGTGAGCCCCATGACACGCGTCTTCGTGGCACGCCTGGCTGCCCTGAGTGTGTTCGACCCGCTCGGTGACCAGGTGGGCCGGGTTCGTGATGTGGTGGTGCACTTCAGCACGAGCCGTCGCGCCCCGGCGGTGATCGGAATCGTGGTCGAGGTGCCCGGCCGGCGTCGGGTCTTCGTGCCCATGACACGGGTCACCAGCGTCGATGCCGGACAGGTCATCACCACCGGACTGGTCAACATGCGGCGGTTCGAACAGCGGACCGGCGAGACGCTCGTGCTCGCCGAGCTGTTCGAGCGTCTGATCCGGGTCAGCACGCAGGACGAGTCGTTCGAGGCGACCGTCGAGGACATCGCCATCGAGCAGGAGCCCAACCGGGACTGGGTCATCGTCAAGGTCTTCGCCCGCAAGGGATCGGGCGGCACCCGCAGCATCTCACGACTGGGCCGTCGCCGCGGCGAGACGGTCCTGGTGGACGTCCAGGACGTGACCGGACTGCAGCAGGAGGCCGAGGACCAGAGCGCCGCACGGCTGCTCGACACCTATGAAGACCTCAAGCCGGCCGACCTTGCCGAGGTCATCCACGACCTCAACCCCAAGCGCCGGGCCGCCGTGGCGGACGCGCTGGACGACGAGAAGCTTGCCGACGTCCTGGAGGAGCTGCCCGAGGACGACCAGGTCGAGATCCTGCGCGGGCTCGGCCGGGAGCGGGCCGCCGACGTCCTGGAGGCGATGCAGCCCGACGACGCGGCTGACCTGCTCTCAGAGCTGTCACCGGAGAATGCCGAGGAGCTGCTCCGGCTGATGGAGCCCGATGAGGCTGCCGACCTGCGCCGCCTGCTCACCTACGACGAGGACACCGCCGGTGGCCTGATGACGACCGAGCCGGTCATCCTCGGCCCGGAGGCCACCATCGCCGAGGCCCTCGCGGTCGTCCGCCGGGTCGAGCTCTCTCCTGCCCTTGCCGCGACGGTGTTCGTCTGCCGCCCGCCTCTGGAGACCCCGACGGGCAAGTTCCTCGGGCTGGTTCACATCCAGCGACTGCTGCGCGACCCGCCGCACGCGTCCATCGGCAGCATCCTGGACAAGGACCTGGAGCCGCTGACCCCTGACGCCCCGATCGGCCGGGTCACCCGCATGCTCGCGACCTACAACCTCGTCGGTGTTCCGGTCGTCGATGAGGACGGCCGGCTGGTGGGTGCGGTGACCGTCGACGACGTGCTCGACCACCTCCTTCCCGAGGACTGGCGCGAGGAGCGGCACGAGGTGACCCATGGCCCGTGAACGTCCCGGCCGGGCACCGCGCCTGGACCAGCCCCGCGAGGCCAGGCGCCCGCTGTTCACCAAGTCCCAGGGCGACCCCGACAGGTTCGGGCGCTTCGCCGAGAAGTTCGCCCGCTACATGGGGACGGCCCAGTTCCTCGTCTACATGACGGTGTTCGTGCTGTTCTGGGTCACGGTCAACGTCATCGGGATCTTTGGCTACAAGTGGGACATCTACCCGTTCATCTTCCTGACCTTGCTGCTCAGCCTGCAGGCGTCGTATGCCGCACCCCTGATCCTGCTGGCCCAGAACCGCCAGACGGACCGCGACCGGGTCGCCCTCGAGCAGGACCGGGCCAGCAACGAACGCAACCTGGCCGATACGGAGTTCCTCACCCGTGAAGTCGCCTCGCTGCGGATCGCCCTTCGGGACATGGCAACCCGCGACTTCCTCCGCTCCGAGCTGCGCTCACAGCTGGAGGAGATGGAGCAGCGCGGCGTCCGACTCAAGGCAGGCAAGCGGAGCTTGGATCAGGACGAGCCATCTCCCGGTGCACGTAAGGGTCCGAAGCCCACTTAGCATTGAACCATGCCAGTTCCGTCGCAGGACGCCCTGTACGCAGCCCTGACCAAGGTCATCGACCCCGAGATCCGCAAACCCGTCACCGAGCTCGGCATGGTCGACTCTGTCGCTGTCGACCAGTCCGGTCTTGCCTCGGTCACCATCCTGCTGACCGTCTCGGGCTGTCCGCTCAAGGAGACCCTCACCAACGACACCACCGCAGCTTTGCTGACGGTCGAGGGAGTCACCAGCGTCAAGGTGACCCTGGGGGTCATGAGCGACGAGCAGCGCACCGAGCTGCGGACGAACCTGCGCGGCGGCAACACCGAGCGTGAGATCCCGTTCGCGAAGCCCGGCAGCCTCACCAGGGTCTACTGCGTGGCCTCTGGCAAGGGCGGGGTCGGCAAGTCGACGGTGACCGTCAACCTGGCTGTCGCCATGGCGCAGGAGGGTCTGCGGGTCGGTGTCGTCGACGCCGACGTCTACGGCTTCTCGGTGCCGCGCATGCTGGGAACCGAACGGCGCCCGACCCAGGTCGACGACATGATCCTGCCGCCGCTGGCCCATGACGTGAAGGTCATCTCGATCGGCATGTTCGTCCCGGGCAACCAGCCAGTGGTCTGGCGCGGGCCCATGTTGCACCGGGCGCTGCAGCAGTTCCTGGGCGATGTTTTCTGGGGCGACCTGGACGTGCTCCTGCTCGACCTGCCGCCTGGGACCGGCGACATCGCGATCTCGGTCGCCCAGCTCATTCCGAACGCCGAGATCCTCATCGTCACGACTCCCCAGAAGGCTGCCGCCGAGGTGGCGGAGCGGGCCGGCTCCATCGCCCTGCAGACCCATCAGCGCATCGCCGGGGTCATCGAGAACATGTCCTGGCTGGAGCTTCCGGACGGCACCCGCCAGGAGGTCTTCGGGGCCGGTGGCGGCCGGGTCGTCGCCGACTCCCTGACCCGGCTCGTCGGCGCACCGGTCCCGCTGCTGGGCCAGATCCCGCTGGACACCCTGCTGCGCGAAGGCGGCGACAACGGCATGCCGGTCGTGCTGAGCGAGCCCACCAGCCCCTCGGCGGTCGTTCTGCGCGGGATCGCCCGCGGCCTCTCCACCCGCTCCCGCGGCCTGGCAGGCCGCTCCCTAGGCCTCACCCCGGCCGCCCGCTGACACCCGACCC
This sequence comes from Dermatophilaceae bacterium, assembly GCA_014377705.1. Taxonomy (GTDB): domain Bacteria; phylum Actinomycetota; class Actinomycetes; order Actinomycetales; family Dermatophilaceae; genus UBA4719. The sequence continues at coordinate 30,767 of JACMPC010000026.1, read as the reverse complement.
CCGGGACTCCCGAGACAGCTGGCTTTCAGTCCCGGGTTGACCAGCCTTCGTTGGGCCGCCGAGGGCTGAGGCCGCGGACGGCTGAGGGGTGGCTCGCAGCCCCGTGACGCGAGCCCCCGAGCAGGTGCCAAGAGCCACCCCTCAGCTCGGAGCCAACCAGACCCGCTACGTAGCGTCCTCGTCATACGGTGTGGGTTTCTCAGGGTCATACCCCGCATATGACGAGGTCGGCTTCACCGGGTCGGGCTCAACATCACCCGAGGATGACGACCCACCGTCGTAGGGCCCCTCGTCCATGAGGGCCTCGCGGACGATGCGACGAGGATCGTATTGACGAGGGTCGTAGGACTTCCAGTCGACGTCGTCAAAATCAGGCCCCATCTGCTCCCGCAGCTGCACCTTGGCCGTGTCCGCCATCCCCCGAAGCTGCCGGACGAGCCTGGCGAGCTTGGCGGAATACTCGGGCATCCGGTCGGGGCCGATCACCAGGAGTGCAGCGACCACGAGGATCACGAACTCCCAGCCGTTGATGTCGAACACGTGTGGACCTCGTCACTTGCCGAAGGGCGCTCAGTTAGCCGCTTGCAGGGTCATCTTGACAGTTCGCTCGGCCTTGCCGCGCCGCACCGTCAGCTCAACCACCTGGCCGACGGACTTGGCCCGGACCGCGACCACGAACTCGTCAGGATCAGTGACCGTGCGCCCGTCAAACCTGAGGATCACCTCACCGGGTCGCAGCCCTGCCTTGTCGGCCGGGCCGCCCCTGGCGACGGGAGCACTGCCCTTCTGTGGCTTGTCCGCGATCTTGACGCCCTCGCCCTCGTACGTCGTGTCTATCAGGATACCGATGACCGGGTGGGTGGCCTTGCCGTTGGCGATCAGCTGCTCGGCGGTCTTGCGGACCTGGTCACTGGGAATCGCGAAACCAACACCGATGTTGCCCGACTGCCCGTCGGTGCTCTGGGCGCTGGCGACGCGGGCTATCGCGGAGTTGACCCCGATCACCCGGCCCGACATGTCGAGCAGCGGTCCGCCGGAGTTGCCCGGATTGATGGCCGCGTCCGTCTGGATGGCGTTGATGAACGACGCGCTCGAGGCGCCAGCCCCTCCCGCGGTCACCGGACGGTTCAGCGCGCTGACGATGCCACTGGTGACGGTGCTGTCCAGGCCTAGTGGCGCACCCACGGCAAAGACAGGATCGCCAACGACCACTGCCGAGGACGACCCGAGGACCAGGGCCGGGACGTTGCGGCGGTTCACCCTGATCACGGCCAGGTCATACGACTCGTCACGTCCGACGATCGAGGCGTCGGAGCTCTTGCCGTCAGAGAAGAGCACGGTGATCGTGCCCTTGGCTCCGGCGGCCTCGACCACATGGTTGTTGGTCAGGATGTAACCGTCCGAGCGCATCACGAATCCTGAGCCCGTTCCCGCGGCGTCGACCCCCTTGACCCGGATCGTCACCACGCTGGGCAGGATCCGGGACGCGGTGGCGGCTATCGACCCGCTCGGGCGCACCGTCGACCCGCCGGTGGCCGGGGGCAGGACCACGGAGCCACCCTCGCCGCGGCTCACCAGGTAGGCACCAGCCATCCCCCCGAAGAGGGCCGCCACCATGGTCATCGCGAGCGCGCCGGCCACCAGAGCCGAGATGACTCCGGCGCCCAGGCTCCGCGGCCCGTTCCGGCTCTGCTGTCCGGGGACCGGGAACGTCGCCTGCGCCGCGATCGCTGAACCGGGCTCGGGTGGCGGGCTCTCGTGCACGAAGGGACTGCCGACAGGCGGCGGGTAGCCGCCGATGGGCATCGTCTCCTCGAGGTTCACCACCGCCGCGGGCTGCTCGGGGGCCGGCTCGTCCTGCCCACCCGGGGAGCGGGATTCATCAGTCATGGGACAATTGTGCCCATCGCGCCCGCATCTCGGCCACCCCAACGGTGTTCATCATCTCAGGCTTGTCCTGCCGCACGTGGCGCATCGCCCGGGAGGAGCCGGGCGCACGCCGACCCTGCACATTTCTGCCGGGCCGTAGAAGGCTCATCTGGTCCCCGTGGCCACTCGTCCGATGGCGAAGCCCCGGCGGGAACGTGAGGGCGTGCCGGTCCTGCTCGGGTCGGGAGCGCGATGAGCCAGGGCGGTACGCAGCTGTGAGCGGCCCCGGTGAATGCGAGAACGGACTGTCCCGAGCTTGATGTCCAGCACCGTGGCGATCTCCTCGTAGGACAAACCCTCGATGTCACAGAGCACGACGGCGGCGCGGAAGTCCGGTGACAGTGCGTCGAGGGCGCGCTGTACGTCGTCGTCGAAGTGGCTATCGCTGTAGGACTGCTCAGGGCCAACCTCGCGGGTGGGCAGCCTGGCGGCAGCATCGTCGGAGAGCGCGTCGAACCGGATCCGCTGCTTGCGGCGCATCTTGTCCAGGAAGGCGTTGGTCGTGATGCGGTGAAGCCAGCCCTCGAAGGTCCCGGGCTGGTAGGAGCCCAGCGAACGGAAGACGCGGATGAACACGTCGTGGGTCAGGTCCTCGGCATCATGCATGTTGCCGGTCAGTCGATAGGCCAGGCGGTAGACCCTGGCTGAATGCTCCGTGACGATCTCTTCCCAGGTCGGGGGCACCCAGGACTGGTCCTGCACACTCGACATCTCGGGTGCGGTTTGCGTTGCGGCGCGGTCACTCGTAGTGGTCACGTCATCTTTCCTTAGGCCGACGGTTGGATACATAATGCTTCCGGACCAACCTGAGAGCTTGCTGGGTATGGCCGGAGGGTCGGTGGCGAGGGGCGCCGCCCCTCAGCCTGCTCCGGACCGCCGGCGACGCGCAGTAGGGTTAAACCTATGAGCGCACAGAAACCGGCCAGCTGGGCCTACTCCGAAGACTTCATCGCGGAGACGGAGGTCATCGCGAAGGCCAGGGCACGCAGCGAGGACCTGGGCTGCGCGCCCGTCATGCCCGGCGCCGGGGCAGTCCTGCGGCTGCTCGCGGCCACGGTCAACGCCCATGCGGTCGTCGAGGTCGGCACCGGGGCGGGCGTGTCAGGCCTGTGGCTCATGGCAGGTATGCCGTCCGATGGCATCCTGACGACCATCGACGTGGAGGCTGAGCATCAGAGGGCTGCCAGGGCGGCCTACGCAGCGGCCGGTATCGCCTCCCAGCGCACCCGGGTCATCACGGGTCGCGCGCTGGACGTGCTTCCCCGCCTGACCGACTCGGCATACGACATGGTCGTGATCGACGCGGACAAGGCCGAGTACCCGCTGTACGTCGAGCAGGCGCTGCGCCTGCTCCGTTCCGGTGGCGTGCTCGTCCTGGACAACATGCTCTGGAACGACAAGATCGCCGATCCCGCCACGAGGGACGAGATCACCACGACGCTTCGGGATCTGGGCAAGGATCTGCGCGACAACGAGGCCCTGCTGCCGGCCCTGCTGCCGGTCGGCGACGGGGTCCTGGCCGCGGTGAAGCGCTAGCAGGGTTCGACATCAGTGAGCCCCGGCCGGCAATCCGATCGGGGCTCATCCTTGTTCACACTCTTTACTCAGGACGTCTCAGGCCCTCGTGGACGCTAGTGAACGCTAGTTGACGGTAGGGCATCCCTGAATGGCCTTGCCCAGCGCGGAGGCTTCAGCCGGAGTCATCTCAACGACCAGGCGGCCACCGCCCTCGATCGGCATGCGCAGCACGATGCCGCGGCCTTCCTTCGTGACCTCAAGCGGCCCGTCTCCGGTCCTCGGCTTCATCGCCGCCATGGGTATCCCTCTTCCAATCACTTGTCTGGGGTCCTTCTCATCAGGGCACGCGCGGGCCCAGGACCTCCGTTGCACACGCTCTTACCATCATTATCGTGCCAACCTCCCCCATGAGGGAAATCTAAGTGCGGCACTGTTGCGACATACTGCAGTTGGCAGGCGAGTTCGCGGGCGAATACCCGCGCCAGGCGGGAAGAAAAGGGAGCTGACCGGAGATGGCGAAGCATAGGGGCGGGCACGAGGCCCTGAACGTGTCAGGGCAGGACTCACCGGCACCGGTTTCCACCGCACAGGGTTCGACCGCACCGGTCTCGTCGGCTCAGGACTCGGTGCCATCGGGTGAGTCCGTGCTGCTAGACCTCGTCGACGGGGTGGCCACAGTCACCCTGAACCGCCCAGATGCCATGAACGCGCTGGACACAGCCACCAAGAACCTCCTGCTCGCAACCCTGGCCCGGGTGGCCGAGGACCCCGCTGTGCGCTGCGTCGTGCTGACGGGCGTTGGGCGGGCCTTTTGTGTGGGCCAGGACCTGCGGGAGCACATCACGCTGCTGACCACCCGGGACGACTCGCTGTGGTCAACCGTTCCGGAGCACTACAACCCGATCGTGGAACTGCTCTCCACGATGAACAAACCGGTCATCGCGGCGATCAACGGCATCGCTGCCGGCGCGGGCGCGTCCTTCGCCTTCGCCGCCGACCTGCGCATCATCGTGGACACGGGCGGCTTCAACCTGGCCTTCGCCGGCATCGCGTTGTCGTGCGACTCGGGAGCGAGCTGGACCCTGCCGCGGCTGATCGGCACCGCGAAGGCCAAGGAGCTGCTGATGTTCCCGCGCACCGTCCCGGCAGCCGAGGCGCTCGAGCTCGGCCTGGTCAACCGCGTGGTCAGCGCGCAGGAGCTTCCCACCCTCGCCAACGAGCTTGCCCAAACGCTGGCTGCCGGTCCCACCCTGGCCTACGGATCGATCCGGCGCTCGGTCGCCTTCTCGGCAGGCCACCCGCTGAGCGAGTCCCTTGCCCTGGAAGCCGTGCATATGGACATCACCGGCGGAAGCCAGGACCACGCGGCCGCGGTGGCGGCCTTCCTGTCCAAGGAGAAGCCGACCTTCCAGGGTCGCTGAGGAAGGCGTCGGCCAGCCCCCGGAGGCGCGGCCGACCAGGGTTAAGAGCGAGATCAGGACCTTGATCGTGAGCGCGAACGAGACGAGTCCGAAGACCCCGAAGGCCACCGCGGACTGGATGCCACAGGACATGCTGAAGCCAGACCGACCGAGATCCCTGACCAGCGGCCCAGTTAGCGGATCCCCGCGCGGGTGATGGGCTCCACAGCGAGCGCGATCATCGCGGCCTATCCGTCGGGCCGTGACCGGTGTGGGGAACAGCCGGTAGAACGGGGCGAAAACCGCCAGGACGGGGTTGCCCGTCGCCTGACCCGGCACTCCGCTGCTCATGGCCTGGCGATCCTCCACCATCCCGGTCTCGCTCGGCGCGCGATCAAACCCGTCGTCGGGCGGTGGACGTGCCACACATGCCACACGTGACCCACCCGCTGCCGCTGCCGACCTGTCCCGGGTCTGGTGGCCTACGGCGGGAAGTCACTCGGGGGCACGAAACGGAGCAGGGCCCAGACCCACCACACCTGTCCCGCGAGTCCCGCGACGATCAGGAACCCGGTCCGCCACGCCATCCACCGGGGTAGCCTTTCGCGCCAGCCGCCGCCGATTGCGACCACGATCAGCGGGAACATCGGCAGGAGATGCCGGAACAAGCTGGTCGACGGGGCGTCAACCAGGATCACGTATCCGGTATAGGCCAGGATCCAGGTCCGAAGCTCGGTCCCCAGCCGTTCGGCCCAGGGGCCGACCGTCATCGCGACGATGACCGCGAGCGCCGATGCGACCCTGACCGCGTTCCAGGGCTCTGCCACGTATTCGATCCAGGGCCGCAGCAGCTTGACCGAACCGCCGACCGACCAGGCCCCCATCGTGTCGGTATACGCCAGCGGTGACCCCGCCCCGATACTGACGATCAGCGGCCAAAGCAACCCCGCGGCACCGCTCGAGCCCAGCGCCGCGAGTGCCGACCAACCCTCCCTGGTGCTGATCGGGTCCTGCGCGCGCCGCCGCCAGCGAAGGACCCCCGCCACCAAGGCCACGATGGCCAGCGGCAGCGCCAGGGCCCGGGTCAGACCGATCAGCAACGCCAGCCCAGCGGTGAGGATCCAGCGTTCCTTGCTGATGGCCCAGAGGAAACCGCACAGGAGCAGGATCGCCAGGCTCTCGGTGTAGGCGATCTGGAGCGACGGTGACACCGGGCAGGCGGCGAACACCGCCACGGCAGCCAGAGCCACCCCAGGCCCCACCTTGCCGCGTAGCAGCAGGCCCATCACCACCGCGGCGCCGAAGCCCAGGAGCAGCGCCAGCGTGGAGCCCACGACAGGGAACCCCAGTCCGGTGAGGTTCATCAGCGCTCGCGACATCATCGGGAAGGCGGGGTAGAACGCCCATGCGTTCTCCTGGACGGCGCCGGTGAGCGCATCGACCGGCAGGGCGGACGGGTAGCCGAACTCGGCGACCTGGCGGTACCAGAAGCCGTCCCACAGAATCGTCATCGAGAGGTAGTTCGGGTGGGGGCCGGTCCAGTCCACCGGCGCCTGATAGCGGGAGACGACAGTCAGCAACAGCACCGAGAACATGCGACAGAGCGCGTATGCCGCGATCACCCGCCACACGAAGGTGCGTCTCACCCGCCACCCCTGTGGCAGCCGGCCAGATGGTCGTTCACGAGGCCGCACGCCTGCATTCCGGCATACGCGGTGGTGGGACCGACGAAGGCAAAGCCGTAGCACTTCAGCATTCTTGCCAGTTCGGTGGACTCCACTGTGCCGGTCGGGACATCGGCGGGGATGCGCGGTCGACGATGCCCGACCGGCGCGAAGGACCAGAACAGATCATCGAGCCCGCCATGGTCACGGAGCCGAACCACGGCCTGCGCGTTGGTGATCGCGGCCCGGATCTTGAGCCGGTTGCGGACGATGGAGGCGTCCGCCATCAGCCGTTCGAAATCGGCCTCCCCGAAGGCTGCAACAACCTCGGCGTCGAACCCGGAGAACGCCGTCCGGAAGCCCGCGCGTTTGCGCAGGATCGTCAGCCAGGACAGCCCGGACTGGAAGGCCTCAAGCATCAGACGCTCGTACAGACCGGTCTCACCGTGAACCGCGACGCCCCACTCATGGTCGTGATACTCCTTGTACTCGTCGGTGCTGGTCGCCCAACGGCAGCGCGAGACCCCACTTTCGTCGACTGCCAGGCCAGGGTCGCTCACTATCGCCCGCGGGCACGCACAGCCTCGGAAGCCATGTCGCCGATCACCCTGGAGAACACCACTGTGTTGATCCGGTCGGCCAGCGGGGCCAGCAGTCTGCCGAGAAAGACCGGTCTGATGACGATGTTCTCGCGCCACACCAGCCTGGTCTGTTCACCGCCCTGGATGGGCTCAACGCTCACCTCGGCCCAGCCGGCCAGCAGGCGTCCGACCTTGATGAGCCGAAACTGCCCTGGTCCTGTCCCGGAGGGAGGAGCCCAGTGCGTGATGCGCATCACGTCAGCGAAACGCAACCGGCCGATGCCGGTCAGTCCGGCGAAGGAGAACCCGACACGGGTAGGGCCCTGGTCGAGGCGCATCGTGGTCAGCGGGATCCACCGTGCATGGCCGGCCCAGTCGGTGATGACGTCCCACACCTGCTGTGGCGGGGCCGCAACAATACGCTCGATCTCAAACGTTCCCATGGGGAGGTCATCGCTCCTTGGTGTCGGGGTAATCCTTGTCGATGTTGACCTGTTCGGTGTTGACCTTGTCGGTGTTCAACACGTCCGTGTTGACCGCGTCCGTGCCAGCAGCGTCCGGCTCGGCTGCGGCAGGTGACGCAGCATCGGTAGCGGACCTCGCCGCAATCTCGGCCTCGAGCTTGCGCACGCGTGCACCCAGGGCGTCGATCACCCCGTCAACCTGGTTCATCCGATACCCGCGCAATGCCTGGTCGAAATGCAGGTAGGCGAGGGTGTCAACGGAGAGCCCGCCGTCCGGGACGCCGCTGAAGGACTGGCTCGAGGTGGGGTCGGCCAGGAAGCCACCGATCTTGCCCATCACGGCAGCCGTGGTGAGGCCGATCAGCAGAACGACGATGAGCACGAAGAACAAGATCACGACATGATCGTGTCATGCCCCCCCACGTTCTCCACGGTCGCGACCTGCGTCTGCGCGGCCGGACTTTCGCACCGGGCGAGACGGGCCTGCTGGCAATCATCAACCGGACCCCGGACTCCTTCTACGACGCGGGCCGCTATCTGGACGACGAGACAGCCCTCGCGGCGGTCGCTCGCGCCGTGGCGGACGGGGCCGACGCTGTGGATGTCGGGGGGGTCAAAGCAGGGCCCGGGCCGGACGTCAGCGCTGCCGAGGAGGTACGCAGGGTCGTGTCGTTCATCGCAGCGATCCGCGAGACCTATCCAGAGCTGGTCATCAGTGTCGACACCTGGCGGGCCGACGTCGCCGATGCCGCCTGTGACGCCGGGGCCGATCTGATCAACGACGCCTGGGCCGGCCACGACCCGGAGCTGGTCGCGGTCGCCGGAGCGCACCGGGCCGGATATCTGTGCGCTCATACCGGTGGCCATCCGCCACGCACCGACCCGCACCGGGTCCGGTATGAGGATGTCGTCGCCGAGACGGTTGCAGACCTGACCCGCCAGGCCGACGCCGCGATCGCAGCCGGCGTCCGCCAGGACGGACTGCTGATCGACGCCGCCCAGGACTTCGGCAAGAACACCTACCACTCGCTCCAAATCACCGGGCAGGTCAGCGCCCTCATCGAGACCGGGTGGCCGGTGCTGCTCGCGGTGTCCAACAAGAAGTTCATCGCCGAAACCCTCGGACTGGAAGGGCCCAAGTCCGATCGCATCACCGGAACGATAGCCACCACTGCCGTCGGGGTATGGGAGGGCGTGCGAATGGTCCGCGCCCATGACGTTGCCCAGACCCGGCAGGTGCTGGACATGGTGGCCGCCCTGCGCAGCGGCGTACCAGCCCTGGCCCGGCGGGCTCTCGCTTAGCATCGCCGCCCAGACACACGCACAATCCCTAGGTTTGTCACCCAGACACAGGCACAATCCCCAGGTTTGTCATCGGAACGGGCTACTCGGGGCGTTTGGGGGCCGTCTCGTTGTCACCGCTGACGATGATGCGCACTGCCTCGTCGACGTCGTCGGTCACGTGCAGCAGGTCGATGTCAGCCAGGGTGATGGTCCCCGTGGCGGCGGCGGTCTCGCGCAGCCAGTGCAGCAGGCCACCCCAGTACGCCGTGCCCATGAGCACCAGCGGGAAGGAGGTGACCTTGCGGGTCTGCACCAGGGTGACCGCCTCGAACAGCTCGTCCAGGGTCCCGAAGCCGCCGGGCAGGACGATAAAACCCTGCGCGTATTTCACGAACATGGTCTTGCGGGCGAAGAAGTAGCGGAAGTTGACGCCGAGGTCGACGAAGCGGTTCAGCCCCTGCTCGAACGGCAGCTCGATGCCGAGCCCGACCGAGGTGCCGCCAGCCTCCAGGGCCCCCTTGTTAGCAGCCTCCATGGAGCCGGGGCCGCCACCGGTGATGACCGCATAACCCGCCTTGACCAGCGCCCGACCGACCGCGACACCCACCGCATAGTTGGGGTCAAGCGGCTTGGTCCGTGCGGAACCGAACACGCTGACGGCAGGCCCCAGCTCGGCGAGAGCCCCGAATCCCTCGACGAACTCGCTCTGGATCCGCAGCACCCGCCATGGGTCGGCGTGCAGCCAGTCGGAAGGCCCGGCATTGTCCAGCAACCGCTGGTCGGTAGTAGTCGGTGGCACCTGGCTGCGACGCAGCGTGACGGGGCCGGTGAGGTAGTCGTAGCTCTTCTCGGTCACGTCCCCAATCTATGCTGACGCCGCGTCAAGCCATCGCAAAAGCGCCGCCTCGCTGTCAACCAGCTGGCCGACCGGGCAGTGCTCCTGATCGTGGTGGGCCCAGTTCGGGTCTCCCGGGCCGAAGTTCACGGCCGGGATCGACAGCGCCGAGAACCGGGCCACATCGGTCCAGCCCTCCTTGGCCCGCACCGGCACGCCCAGCGCCTCGACGAAGGCCCTTGCCGCCGGCAGGTGCAGCCCCGGCCGTGCGCCGTCCGCAAGGTCGGTCACCACCACGGCATACCCGTCGAAGAGCTCTCGCACGTGAGCCAGCGCCTGCGCGCCCGACTTGTTCGGCGCGAAGCGGTAGTTGACGGTGACAACGCACTCGTCCGGGATCACGTTGCCGGCAGCCCCGCCGCGGATGCCGACGGCGCTCAGCGACTCGCGGTAGTCCAGCCCGTCCACGGCAACGGTCTCGAGCTCGTAGGCCACCAGCCGGCCCAGGATCGTGTTCGCCTCGTGGATCGCGTTGTGTCCGTTCCAGGGCCGCGCCGAGTGCGCCGCCTTGCCCTTGACGGTGATCTCCACCCGCAGGGTGCCGTTGCAACCGCCCTCGATGATCCCGTCGGTCGGCTCCAGAAGCACCGCGAACTCGGCCTTCAGCAGCTCCGGGCTGTTGCGCCCCACCCGGGCCAGGCCATTGCGCGTGTCCTCGATCTCCTCGCAGTCGTAGAAGACGTAGGTGACGTCGCGGACCGGCTCCGTGAGCGCGGCCGCAAGCCGCAGCGCGACGGCCACCCCGCCCTTCATGTCGCAGGTACCGCGGCCGACCAGGTCGGCGCCGGCCCGACGCGTCGGCAGGTTCGGCGGGACGGTGAGCGGGACGGTGTCGAGATGACCAGCCAGCACCACCCGCTCGCTGCGTCCCAGGTTGGTGCGCGCGATGACGCTGTTCCCGTCGCGGGTCACCTGAAGATGACCCAGGTCGCGCAGTACCGCCTCGACGGCGTCGGCAATCGGCCCTTCGCGCCCGCTGACGGACTCGATGTCACACAAAGTGGCGGTCAGGGTGACGACATCGGATCCCAGATCGAGGGCGGCGGCGGAGGACTTGGTAGGAGACATGAAAGGCAGGGTATCCGGCGGGGGTCAGCAACGTTGTCGCCCTCGCCTAGGCTTGGTCACATGACGAGCACGCGGAGCGCATGGGGATACGGACTTGCCACGGTGACCATTGGCGGGCAGGTGCTCGATACGTGGTACCCGGCACCGGCCCTGGGACCGGCTGGCGCCGATGACCCCTACGGCCCCCCGGCCGAGCTGGCAGCGGCCGCCAAGGAGGATCCTCGTCGGGGAGTCCGGGCACAGGTGGTCCACGTGGCCATCGACCTCGACGTGGCTCCGGCCGACCCCTCAGACGCCTACCTGCGCCTGCACCTGCTCTCGCACCGGCTGGTGCGGCCCAACGCCATCAACCTTGACGGTATCTTCAGCGTGCTCAACAACGTCGTGTGGACCAACGTGGGTCCTTGTCCGGTCGAGGACTTCGAGCACACCCGGATGCGCCTGCGCGACTCCGGCCCGGTTCAGGTGTTCAGCGTCGACAAATTTCCCCGGATGACCGACTTCGTGGTGCCGAGCGGGGTCCGCATCGCCGACGCCGACCGGGTGCGGCTGGGCGCACACCTGGCCGAGGGCACCACGGTGATGCACGAGGGCTTCGTCAACTTCAACGCCGGGACCCTGGGAACCTCCATGGTCGAGGGGCGCATCGTGTCCGGCGTCGTGGTCGGCAACGGCTCGGACATCGGGGGCGGGGCCTCGATCATGGGGACGCTGTCCGGCGGTGGCACCGATCGCATCAGCATCGGCGAACGCTGCCTGTTGGGTGCCGAGTCGGGACTGGGCATCTCCCTGGGTGACGACTGCGTGGTGGAGGCCGGGCTCTACGTCACAGCGGGCACTAAGGTTACGCTGGAGGACGGACGGGTGGTCAAGGCCAGAGAGCTTTCGGGCGGCTCGGGAATGCTGTTCATCCGCAACTCGGTCACCGGAGCCGTGCAGGTTCGCTCGCGCTCGGGGGCAGGCATCTCGCTGAACTCGGCCCTTCATGCCAATCACTGAACGTCGGATCCACCGCAAGTCGATCGCTCGCGGTCGACGACGGCGAAGGTGGGTCGGCCGGATCGTGCTGCCGGTCATCATCCTGATGGTGGGGTCGGCCGGCTACTACGCCTACAGCACCTTGATGACGAACCTGGGCGAGCCTTCGTGTCGCGCGACGGCGTCGGGGCGCAGCGTGTCGTTCTCACCCGAGCAGACCGCCAACGCCTCCACGATCACCGCCATAGCTTTCAAACGGAACCTCCCGGCACGGGCTGCCACGGTCGCCAGCGCCACGGCGATCGTTGAGTCCAAGCTGCGCAACCTCCGGTTCGGCGACCGCGACTCTCTCGGGTTGTTCCAGCAGCGCCCGAGTCAGGGATGGGGCACCGCAGAGCAGATCCTCGACCCGGTCTACGCGACCAACAAGTTCTATGACGCTCTGACCAAGGTCAAGGGGTATGAGGGGATGGCGATCACCAAGGTGGCCCAGGAAGTCCAGCGCAGCGGATTCCCGCAGGCCTACGCCGACCACGAGGAAGAGGGGCGGATCCTCGCGTCGACCCTTTCTGGCCACTCCCCCGGCGGGATCGGTTGCCGGCTGGACGCCGCAACGGTCAGCACCCCCGCTGCAACCATCGCCGCTCGCCTCACCAAGGAGCTGGGCGTGCCCGCCACCGTCAAGGCAGGCGTCGTCCGCGTGACCGGCCCTAGCGCCCGGCAGGCCTGGGCCGCGGGTTCCTGGGCCGTGGCACAGGCCGAGGCGGATGGCATCACCTCCGTCACCGTCGGCGACCGCACCTGGACCCGGGCCCGTGGCAAGAGAGCACTGTCGTGGCACCCCGCCGTCAAGCCCATCGCCCCGACCGCGGTGACGATCACGGGTCATTGAGCGCTGAGCTCACAGAGGGTTGGGCTGCGGTGGTTTCCCACGGGCGGCGGTGGAGCGTGATGGCCTGGTCCACCGGCGGCCACTGCGTCGCGTTGGTGCACCTGGGCGGACCCGAGCGGCCTTCAGCGTCTGCTGACGTGAACGTACTTGCGTTCGGTGGGCCCCACATAGAGCTGGCGGGGGCGGGCGATCTTGAGGTCGGGGTCCTCGATCATCTCGCGCCACTGGGCGATCCAGCCGGGCAACCGCCCGATGGCGAACAGCACCGTGAACATCTTGGGCGGGAAGCCCATCGCCCGGTAGATGAGCCCGGTGTAGAAGTCGACGTTCGGGTAGAGCTTGCGCTCGATGAAGTAGTCATCCGACAGGGCAAGCTGCTCGAGCCGGAACGCGATGTCGAGGAGCTCGTCGCGTTGGCCGAGGCTCTCGAGAAGCTGGTCGGCGGTCCGCTTGATAATCGTCGCGCGCGGATCGTAGTTCTTGTAGACGCGGTGCCCGAAGCCCATGAGCTTGGCCCCGCCCTCTTTGTTCTTGACCTTGCGCACGAACTCGTCGACGTCGCCGCCGTCAGCCTGAATCCGCTCGAGCATGGTGAGCACCGCCTGGTTGGCGCCACCATGCAGGGGCCCGAAGAGGGCGTTGATGCCGGCCGAGACAGAGGCGAACAGGTTGGCGTGCGAGGAACCGACCAGGCGCACCGTTGAGGTGGAGCAGTTCTGCTCGTGGTCGGCGTGCAGAATCAGCAGCTGATCGAGGGCCCTGACCTTGATCGGGTCGAACTCGTACGGCTCGGCCGGGAACCCGAAGGTTAACCTCAGAAAGTTCTCCACCAGCCCGTGGGAGTTGTCCGGGTAGAGGAACGGCTGGCCCATGCTCTTCTTGTAGGCGTACGCCGCGATCGTCGGCAGCTTGGCCATCAACCGGATCGTCGACAGGTCAACCTGCTCCGCGTCGAACGGATCGAGGCTGTCCTGGTAGAACGTGGAGAGCGCTGAGACCGCCGAGGACAGCACCGGCATCGGGTGCGCATCGCGGGGAAAGCCCTGGAAGAAGCTCCGTAGGTCCTCGTGAAGCAGGGTGTGCCGGCGGATCCGCGCATCAAAGTCGGACAGCTCGGCGGCGGACGGGAGCTCGCCATAGATCAGCAGGTGGGAGGTCTCCAGGAAAGTGGAGTTCTCTGCCAGCTGCTCGATCGGGTAGCCGCGATAGCGAAGGATGCCGGCGTCACCATCGATGTAGGTGATGGCCGAACGGCAGGAGGCGGTATTGACGAAGCCGGGGTCCAGGGTGACCCGGCCGGTCTCCTTCAGCAGCTTCGATACGTCATAGGCGTCGCTGCCCTCTGTGGCACGCAGTAGTGGGCAGATGAGCTCTGTTTCGCCTGTGCGCAGGATGGCGTCTGCTAAGTCGATTGTCATAAGTAGTTTGACCTCCTTGTATTCCGGCTCCATTGCCGGGCCCTGCAATGCGGTCACGCTACTCCAGCATCATACCCGGGGGGGTAACACCCCCTATGTGATGCTCGGCATATTCAGTGGCCCCTTCCACGGTAGACCAAACGCCGCGCTGCTGCACCGATGCGTTCGTCCGTGGACGTCAGGGCGATGCGCACATGGCGGTCACCTGCCACACCGTAGAAACTGCCCGGCGCGACGAGTACTCCCAGATCAGCGAGCTCAGAGACCAGGGACCACCCCGACCCGGGAGTCGCGCTCGACGTCGCGACCGCCCCTCTGTCCGGGTCTCGACCATCCCGGGTCGTCCAGAGATACAGACCTGCCTCGGAGTGCTCAACCCGGTATCCGGCGGCCTGCAGGGCGGGTCTGAGCAGCGCCCGGCGCACGCCGTAGCGGTCCTTCTGCTGCGCCACGTGGGCATCATCGGCAAGGGCTGCGAGCATCGCCTGCTGGACCGGCCAGGGGACCATCATCCCGGCGTGCTTGCGGATCTCGAGCAGGCGGCCGACCAGGACCGGGTCCCCCGCCACGAAGGCGGCACGGTAGCCGGCCATATTGCTCTGCTTGCTCAGCGAGTACACCGCAAGCAGTCCCTCGTGGCTCCCCTGACACACCCGTGGATCCAGGATGCTGGGTATGGCTCCCGCAGCCGGGAGCCCCGCCCCCGGCGCGGTGCCCTCACCCCGCCAGTCCATCTCGGCGTAGCATTCGTCGCTGGCCACGATCACGCCGTGCTGACGTGCCCATCGCACCACCTTGGCGAGATGCCCGATGCCCAGAACCTGCCCGGTGGGATTGCTGGGACTGTTGACCCACAGGAGTCTTGGCCTCGTGGCTGCGGTCATCGGGCCCAGGCCGGTCAGGCTGTCCATCGGCCGCGGCACGGCGCCGGCGAGCCGGGCACCCACGTCATAGGTGGGATAGGCCAGAGCTGGGAAGGCGACGACCTCGCCGGGCCCGGCACCGAGCAGCAAGGGCAACCACGCCACCAGCTCTTTGCTGCCCACTGTCGGCAGGACCCCGTCAGGGTCCACGTCCGGCACGCCACGACGGCGCGCGAACCACGCCGCAACTGCCTCCCGAAGAGCGGGGGTCCCCCAGGTCTGCGGGTAGCCGTGGGCATCGGCCGCGGCGATGAGAGCGGCTCTGACAACCTCCGGCGTGGGGTCGACCGGTGTGCCCACCGAAAGGTCGACCAGACCGCCGGTGTGGGAAGTCGCTCGTTCCTTGTAAAGAGCGAGCGAGTCCCAGGGAAACGCTGGAAGGCTATCCATCGGCGAGGGTGAGACGCGTCTTGCGGCTCTACTCAGGCTGCGGTTGCGGCGGCAGGGCCATGATCACGGGGTGATCCTTCGGGATCTTGCCGAGCTTGGCTGCCCCGCCAGGGCTTCCGAGGTCGTCGAAGAACTCGACGTTGGCCTTGTAGAAGTCTTTCCACTGCTCGGGGGTGTCGTCCTCATAGAAGATGGCCTCGACCGGGCAGACCGGCTCGCAGGCGCCGCAGTCGACGCACTCGTCAGGGTGGATGTAGAGCGAGCGCTCACCCTCGTAGATACAGTCGACAGGGCATTCCTCGATACATGCCTTGTCCTTGACGTCGACACAAGGTTGGGCGATGACATAGGTCATAGTGAGTGGTCCTCCTGGAGCGTGGCTGCAGACGGCACCTAGTATGCCCCTAGTCCACTCGCGCGCCTGTACGCGGGGCCAGCCGACGAGAGAACCCTCGAAGGAAGTGATGCTCTGCCATGACCGGCCCAGACCCGTTCGACGGACTCCAGCCCGGCATGCGGGCAGTGGTACGCCGCCGCATCGAGCACGACGTCCACGGTGTCACCGACGCCCTGGGCGAGATCGTGGCGATGGACGCCGACACCGTCTCGGTCCGGACCCGACACGGCGTGCAGGTGATCGACCGGGCGGCCGTCGTGGCTGCCAAGGAGGTCCCGCCCAGGCCGGCCCGCCGGGGCGCACCGCACCTGGCCGTCTCGATGCACGACCTGGAGACGACCATGGTGGAAGGGTGGCCGCCGCTCGAACGCGGTGAGCTTGGCGGCTGGCTGCTGCGGAACGGGGCCGGCTTCACCGGCAGGGCCAACTCCGTTCTTCCGCTTGGCAACCCGGAGATCTCCCTGTCAGATGCCGTGGACCATTGCGAGGCCTGGCACGACGAGCGGGGGCTGCGCCGCCTCTTCGCGCTCTTTGGCCCGGCAGGCTTCGCCGTCGACGAGGACCCACTCGGTCGTGAGCTCCTGGGCCGGGCCTACCAACCGTTCAACCACGCCGTGGTCATGACCGCTGCCACCGCGGCACTGCCACCCGAGCTGCCGCACCCCTGCGGCGCCAGGGTGCGCCTGGAGCCAACGCCATCGGCTCGGTGGTGGGAGACCTGGGCTGCCCAGTCCGGCCACGCTGACCAGAGCGAGCCGGCCCGCGCCGCGGCACGAGCGGTGATGAGCGGCTCAACGGAACAGCTGTTCGCCTCACTCGAGAGCGACGGCGGGGTGACCGGCGTCGCGCGGGTCGCCTTCGCCCGAGGCTGGGCCGGGCTGTTCGCGCTCCACGTCGCTCCCGAACAGCAACGCTCCGGCGTGGCCCGCCAGCTCATGGGCGCGGTCGCCGACGCATCGCGTGCCCGCGGCATACGGTCCATGTATCTGCAGGTGCTGCAGGTCAGCTCGCCGGCCAGGGGTCTATATGACCGGCTCGGTTTCAGCACCCACCACGAGTGCTGCTACCTGGGCGGTTGAGTCGCGACAGCACGGTGGGTGCAGGTCACGTTGTCCTCCGGGATGTAGTGGGTGTCAAAGCTCACCTTCCTGACCTGCGCCCCGTTCCTCTTGAAGACCTGGGTCACCGTCACGTCGAAGCCAGGCGTCGGCAGCTGTGGCACGCAGCTCGGCTTGGGGTCCACGATGACCTTCGGTTGCACGACATTGCGCCGGGGTCCCTTGACTGCCTCGATGTCCCACTTCTTGGTTCCCCAGAGGGTCACGGTGAGATCGCTGCCCTTCGTGGAGGCCTGGATGAGAATGCCGGATCCCGTGTCGTTGGTCCACTTCTGGTCGACGTCCGGCCACGAGACCGTGGCCTCGCGGCCCTCGGGATAGCGCTTGATGTAGAACGAGTGAGCCAGGTGCTGATCAATCCTGACCCCGGCGAAGAAAGCGGCGTTGAAGGTCGTCGTCGACACCTGTGAGACGCCACCTCCAAAGTCGCTGACCAGGCGGCCGCCGTAGATGACGGGCGCCTCCCGGTATCCCTTGGCGGCGGTCCGCTGCCCCAGCGTCGCGTTGAGGCTGAACTGGCCCCCCGGGCGGATGACCGTGCCGTTCAGCCTCGCAGTGGCGATCTTGATGTTGTTGGTTCGGGGCGGATTGACCGGGAACTGGGTGGTGAAGGTCGAGATCGGCGCGTTGATCCTCCAGCCTGTGGCGACCGCGGTGGTGACCTCGGGCGGCACCAGCACCAGCCTCATCCTCACCGTGCGCGCCGGCGAGGTGACCGCGAGCCGGAACCGGGATGACGTGGACGGCCCGTCATCAAACCTCGTTCCGGTCACCGCCGGCACGACCCGCGGTTTGCCGGCGACCAGTTTTACGGTCGCGTCCGCGGCGTCGGTCTCGACCCCGGGTTCGGCCACCCTGATCGCGACCATCAACGCGCTCATGTTGATCCTGAGCCCAAGCCTGCCCGTCGCATCGACCGCCGCCGACAGCGCTGGAGCATACTGCCCGGGGGCCAGGACAAAGGTGGACCTGCCCGCCACGAAAGTGACCGGCCCGGACATCGCGGGGACAGCAAACTCCTGTGCGGCACGCCGGATCTCAGCGGCCGACACCGTGGCCCGGGTCGCAGTGACGACGGCCCGGACATTCTGCTGCCGGGGCCACGCCGCAACCACAGCATTCGTCGTCTCGGCAACTCTGACCTTGCTCCCGGCCACGGAGGGGACCGCAGTGGCCCGGCCGCCGGTGAACGTGATCGAGCCCTGCTTCGCAGGATGGTCGAGCGCGCCGGCGGCTTTGGTCACGGCAGCGGTGAGCTTCTCGCGGTCAATGGCGTGCTGCAACGGCTGGCTCCCGGAGCCCGTCAGGTGTGCCCACATCTGCAGGGGGTTCAAGGTGAAACCGGTCAGCCCGGACACGGTGCCCGGCACGTCGAGCCGGAGGCCGGCCGCGCCGGGCTGGATGTCGACGGTGTGCGACGGCACGCTGAGATGCACCGGTTGGGTGGCCTTGGTGGACAGAGCGCGGTCAAGGGTGATCGTGGCGTCCCGGGGCGACATGCCACCGATGGCGACCCCGTCGACGGTCACGCCGGAAGGCACGCGCCCACCCAGGATGGCTGCCAGCCCGCCATACATGGCAGCCAGTATGAGGATGGCCGCGACCACAACCAACAGCACCCGGCTGCGTTGCATCCCCTCCACCAGAGCCTTCGCGTCCATCACGCCAGGGCCCCGTAGCGTCCGCGGTAGTACACCAGCGCCTCACCCGGACGGGGTGCGCTGCTGATTGAGACCACCTCACCGACCACGATGCTGTGGTCGCCGGCCGGATGCACATCGGTGGTGCGGCACTCGAACGTGGCCAGTGCGCTGTTCAGCAGGGCGACCCCTGTACGGGGACCGTGGTGATGCGGGATGCGATCCAGCTGACCGTGTATCGGGCGCCCTCGGGTGGCGAGCCAGTCGGCACCCGGCCGGTCGCCGACGGACATCACGCTGACCCCCCAGAACCCCGCCTCGAGCACGATGTCATGGAACCGCGCCTCACGTTCGATACAGACGAGCAGCAGCAACGGCTCGAGCGACACGGAGGTGAGCGCGCTGGCGGTCATTGCGTAGTCGACATCGCCGGTGCGGGTCGTCAGCATCGTGACCCCGGTGGCGAAACGGCCCATCGCCCGTCGATAGCTGTCGATGTCCGGCACTTCTACGGCCGGCAGGTTGCTGTCCTGGGTGGCAGGGCTGTCCGGGGTGGCAGGGCTGTCCGGTCTCATCGGTCATCCTCAGAGTGACTCGGCGAGCCGGCGAACAACCCGCTGTGTCGCGGGGCGCCCGGGGCACCCGCAACCAGCCGTCCGGCCACCGGGTCGAACTGCGCAAAGCCCTCACGGCCGCTCAGCCGGGTGGTGACGTGGTTGGACAACGCGTAGTAGCCCGGATAGACGACGACCTGGGTCGCGTGCTCAGCCAGTGCCCTGCTCTGTATGTCGACCAATGTCGGCTCCTCGACCATGTGCGTCACGTTATCGTCCGGCACGACTGACGGCGGATACGGCTCATCCGGTTGCAGGACAACGCAGTTCGGTCCCGCGGAAACCACGTTGTCCCGCAGCCACACGCGGTCCTGAGATGCCCAGCTCGCCGGCGTGAGGATGCAGAAAGCCACCGGCGCCACCACCCCGCCGGCCTCGGCCTCAGCAACCAGTGTCGACAGGGCTGACATGGTCACGCGATGGGTCTGGACATGGTCCGGGTGTCCGTATCCGCCCTGTTCGTCGTAGGTCACCACGACGTCCGGACGCACTGCCCTGATGTGTGCGGCCACCATCGTCGCGGCCTCAACGGGGTCGGCCCGGACAAAGGCATCCGGATGCTCCGCGCTCGGGGTGCCGGCCATCCCCGAGTCGCGATACCGCGAGGCCACTGCCCGCGGCACGTCCTCCCCCAAAATGCGGTGCTGGACCCCCAGCAGCGACATGGCAGCCCGAAGCTCTTCCTGACGCCAAGGCCCCAGCAGATCATCGCGAGCGGCGCCCAGATGAGCCAGCGCCGCTGGGATGATCTCACCCTCCTCGCCCAGGGTGCAGGTGAGCAGGTGAACCTCGTGGTGGCGTGCGGCGTAGCCGGCCATCGTCAGCCCGGTCGTCAGAGTCTCGTCGTCGGGGTGCGCGTGGACGAAAAGCAGACGCGCAGGCCGGGTCGGGTCCGGGGACAGGAAGCCACTCATCGAACGGACACCGTTGCCATGTCGACCGTGCCGAAGAGCGCCTGGTTGTCGATGTAGCCGGCGACCTCCGTGCCATGGACGAACATGGACTTCGAGTTGGTCAGCGCGATGGCCGTGACGTTGGCAGCGATCTCCTCGTCGAGGACTCCCCAGGCCTTCTCACGGCGGGTCGCCTCCGGAATCTTCCTGGCCGCATCGATCTTGGCGCTGAACGCGGCGCTGGCGAACCGGCCGTAGTCCTGACCGGACGAGTCCGCACTGAGGTTGAGCCTGCTGTCGAACAGGGAGGGGATCACGCTCGAACCCGACGGCCACTGCGCCGACCCCACCGCCCACATCACGTCATACCTGCGACTGTTCTGGACAGAGGCGATGTTCGTGAAGTAGTCCTTGTCGATGCCGACCAGGGTGACCGAGAACCCCGCGTCCTGCCACCCCTGCTGAAGCGCCGCCATGGCGTTGTCCGACGGCGGTCCCTTGCGGTAGGCCACCGTGATGTTGACCGGCAGGGTCAGACCGGAGGCGTGCAACAGGGTGCGCGCCCTGGCCGAGTCACCGCGGGGCGGAACGGCCAGCGGGTTGAAGTCACGGTAGGCCGGAAGGGACTTGTTGATCATCGCGTAGGTGGCCTCCGCCGCGGAGTCCCCGCCCAGCGCCGTGACATAGGCCTCCCGGTTCGTCGCCAGTGCCAGGGCCTGCCGGACCTCGGGCTTGGCCATCGTCCGCCGGCTGAAGTTGGGCAGCAGATAGTCCACGAAGGGGCCGCGCGGGTTCGACGAGCGAGCCGTGATCGCGGCGTTCGACATGATGTCGTTCTGCAGCACCCTGGGGGCAGAGTCCGCCGTCACCGCGAGGGCGTCCGGCCCCGCGTTGGTCATGATCCTGCTGACCACCGTCTGGGCGGGAACCCCCTCCTGGTAGATCAGCTCTGCAAGACGCGCCCTGCGGATCGGGTCGGTGGTGGCCCGCCAGTGAGGGTTGCGCACGAAGGTCGCACCCTTGCCCACCTGCCAGGCTCCCTTGAGCTGGTAGGGGCCGTTGGAGAAGACCACCGTCGCCGACCTGGCACCCCGGTCCAGGTCCGCCCGTACCGGCGCGAAAGCCGACAGCGCCGCCAACTGGTTGAAGTCCGGCACCGCCTTGGCGAGCTTGAGGGTGATGGTCCGTCCGACGCAGGTGACCGCCTTGTCGAAGGCCTTCCTGCCGGTCCGCAGGTACGGGCCGGCATACGTGCTGGAACCATCGTCGTTGTGCGGCACGTCCAGCAGGTCCAGGGCGTTGGTGAGGCCCCCGGTGATCTGGGCAGTCGCGTAGGTGCGCGAGATGCCGTACTTGACGTCGGCGCAGGTGACGGGTTTGCCGTCCTGCCAGGTGGCATCGTCGCGCAACGTGAACCGCCACACCCTGCCATCGGCGGTGACCCTGCCAGTGTCCGTGGCCAGGTCGGGCACCAGGGCCGGCGTGCGGTCCTGCCGGGTCGCCGGCGCCCAGGACGTCAGGGTCCGCTGGAACACCCGTCCGGCGAACGCCATGTCGGCGCCCACATTCAGTCTCTGCGGATCCCAGGCCACGACGGGGCCCTGGCGCAGGACGTACAGCGTCCCGCCGCCCTTGGCCGGAACCAGCGTGGAGGGCTCGGCCATGGTGGCGGTGGACGCGGAACAGGATGCGGAGAGCAAGGCGGTGCAGATGGCAGACACAACGGCGGCGCTGGATCTCATGGCGCGCATAAACTGGTAGCTCCCTCGGGTGGGTTGGCCGGTGTCGCTCGTGGCCGACCCTTCTCGACGCTACATAAGGCTACGCCGCCCGGCGAGATTATTGGCCAACCGGTGCCCGGGCTCCACCTCGACGGACAGGCGAACCTGAGCCGAGGGGTGCGTCCGATCGGCCTCCCTGCGTGAACCTGCCGGAGTGCGGCAAACCCCCGAAAACAGAAGTCTCGGGGGTTTGCCGGGCGTTCAAGACGGGATCAGGACTTGGCCGCCGTCTTGGCCCGCGCCGCGGTGCGTGCCCGCTCATGCTGGGGGAGGACCAGTTTGCGGATGCGGACAGCGACCGGGGTGACCTCCACGCACTCGTCCTCGCGGCAGAACTCCAGCGCCTGCTCCAGGCTCAGCTTGCGCGACGGGACCAGCCGCTCGAGCACCTCAGAGGTTGCGGAACGAACGTTGGTGAGCTTGCGCTCCTTGCAGATGTTGACGTCCATGTCCTCCACGCGGGAGTTCTCACCGACGATCATCCCCTCGTAGACCTCGATGGTCGGCTCCAGGAACAT
Source organism: Dermatophilaceae bacterium (assembly GCA_014377705.1). Taxonomy (GTDB): domain Bacteria; phylum Actinomycetota; class Actinomycetes; order Actinomycetales; family Dermatophilaceae; genus UBA4719. The sequence continues at coordinate 8,402 of JACMPC010000026.1, read as the reverse complement.
GGCACCGCGCTCCTGCAGGTTGAACATCGCGTATGACGTCGCCGCACCTGTGCGGTCGGCCACCAGCGAGCCGTTCTGCCGGGTCTTGAGCTCACCCACCCACGGCTCGTAGTCCTCGAACACGTGGTTGGCGATGCCGGTGCCACGGGTGTCGGTGAGGAACTCGGTCCGGAAGCCGATGAGCCCGCGCGAGGGAACGACGAACTCCATCCGCACCCAGCCGGTGCCGTGGTTGGTCATCTGCTCCATCCGGCCCTTGCGGACGGCCAGCAGCTGGGTGATCGCGCCGAGGTACTCCTCGGGAGCATCGATGGTGAGGCGCTCGAACGGCTCGTGAACCTTGCCGTCGATCTGGCGGGTGACCACCTGCGGCTTGCCGACCGTCATCTCGTAACCCTCGCGACGCATCTGCTCGACAAGGATGGCCAGCGCCAGCTCACCACGACCCTGCACCTCCCAGGCGTTGGGGGTCTCGGTGGGCAGGACCCGGATCGAGACGTTGCCGACCAGCTCGCGGTCGATGCGGTCCTTGATCAGCCGTGCCGTGACCTTGGTGCCCTTGGTCCGCCCGACCAGGGGTGAGGTGTTGGTACCGATTGTCATCGAGATCGCCGGCTCGTCGACGGTGATCATCGGCAGGGGGATCGGGTTGTCCGGGTCGGTCAGCGTCTCACCGATGGTGATCTCGGGGATGCCGGCCAGCGCGATGATGTCTCCAGGACCCGCGCTGTCGACGGGCTTGCGCTCGAGTGCCTCGGTCATCAGGAGCTCGGTGATCTTGACCCGCTCGACCGTGCCGTCGGCCCGGCACCAGGCGGCCTGCTGGCCTTTCTTGATGGTGCCGTTGTAGACGCGGCAGAGCGCCAGACGACCCAGGAAGGGCGAGGCGTCCAGGTTGGTGACGTGGGCCTGCAAGGGCGCCTCGTCGTCGTACACGGGCGCCGGGATGGTCTCCAGGATCGCCGCGAAGAGCGACTCGAGGGTCGCCTCGTCCGGCATGCCACCATTCTCGGGGCGGGTCAGCGAGGCGCGCCCGGCTCGGGCCGAGGCGTACACGATCGGGAAGTCAAGCAGCGACGTTGCCATGGTGGCGTCATCCAGCAGGTCCATGAACAGCTCATAGGTCTCGTCGACGACCTCCGCGATGCGGGAGTCGGGGCGGTCGACCTTGTTGATGCACAGGATGACCGGGAGCTTCGCCGCGAGCGCCTTGCGCAGGACGAAACGGGTCTGCGGGAGCGGCCCCTCAGAAGCGTCGACGAGCAGGACGACGCCGTCCACCATGGAAAGACCGCGCTCGACCTCGCCACCGAAGTCGGCGTGCCCGGGGGTGTCGATGATATTGACGGTGACACCGCCGGGGTGACCCGACTTCTCCGCGGCGGGACCCGTATATCTCACCGCGGTGTTCTTGGCGAGGATGGTGATGCCCTTCTCGCGTTCGAGGTCACCGGAGTCCATCGCTCGCTCGTCGACGTGCTGGTGGGCACCGAAGGCTCCGGACTGCCAGAGCATGGCGTCGACGAGGGTGGTCTTTCCGTGGTCGACGTGGGCGACGATGGCAACGTTGCGGATGTCACCGCGGGTCTGCATGGGCATGAGGCTAATTCTCTCAGTAATTGGGCGCGTAAATGACCACGCGCACGCTCAAGGCGCCGGGAGCCGTTCAGACCATCAGCGCGGCGACCGCCGCCATGATCGGCAGGTCGGCTGGAAGCCAGCCCACACCATACAGCCCTGCCCTCGTGAGCACCCGCAGCTGGTCGTGGCCCTCCAGGGGGCGAGGCTCCCCAGCGGTGATCCTGGCCAGCCAGACCTGCATCACATAGTCCTCGCCGAGCGGCCAGGCACCGGCCAGGGGACCCTCCACCATCGGGCCGAGCTCGATCTCGACCCCGAGCTCCTCACGGATCTCGCGGTGCAGCGCATCCCGCGGCAGCTCCCCCGGCTCGACCTTGCCGCCGGGCAGCTCCCACCCGCCGGCCAGCGACGGGGGCTCCGTGCGGCGGCCACCGAGGACGGTGGACGGCCGGATGAGGTCGTCGACGATCGCCGCGCCGACGACGAGCCTGGGAGTTCTGCGGTGGGTATTCATGATCACGGGACAGTCTGCCGCCCTTCCGGTTGCCGCGATGAATGAGTACCCGCCCCCACACAGGCTCACGAGGTTTTAAGGTAAGAGCATGAGCCGACTCTTGAGCGACGAGGAGATCACCCGGCAGTTGGGCGACCTGCCGGGATGGCGCCGCGACGGCGTGAGCCTGGTGGCCTCCTACGATGCGCCCGACTTCCCCGCAGCAGTGCGGCTGATCGTGGAGGCCGGCGACGAGGCCGAGCAGATGGGTCACCACCCCGACGTCGACCTGCGCTGGAAGGTCACCCACTGGAGGTTGTCGACTCATTCCGAAGGTGGCCTGACCCAGCTGGACATCGAGCTGGCACACCGGATCTCACAGGCGGCCGCCCAGCTCGAAGCGACCGCCGGGGAAGCGAGATGACGGCGACGCCGGAGAGCTTCGACCATGACGAGCCGCACCGGGCGGGGATGGCCGGCCGGCTGAACCGGCTGCGCGCCGGCGTCCTGGGCGCCAATGACGGGATCGTCTCGACCGCCGGCATCGTGATCGGGGTGGCCGGCGCGACCAACCAGACGGTGCCGATCGTCACAGCCGGGATCGCCGGGCTCAGCGCCGGCGCCATGTCGATGGCCGTCGGCGAGTTCGTCTCGGTCAGCAGCCAGCGCGACAGCGAGAGGGCGCTGCTGGCCAAGGAACGACGCGAGCTGCGCGAGACCCCCGACGAGGAGCTCGCCGAGCTGGTCGGCATGTATGCCGCCAAAGGGTTGACTCCCGAGGTGGCCCAGAGCGTCGCGGAACAGCTGACCGCCGTCGACGCCCTGGCGGCGCACGCGGAGGTGGAGCTGGGCATCGACCCCAACGCGCTGGCCCACCCCGGACACGCCGCCTGGGCGTCCTTCCTGTCCTTCGTGGTCGGCGCTCTGCTGCCGCTGCTGGCGATTGCTTTCGCCCCGACCAGGATCCGGGTGGTGTTCACTGTCGTCGCGGTCGCGCTCGCCCTGATGCTCACCGGTGTGGTGAGCGCGCGGCTGGGTCAGGCTCACTGGCTCCGTCCGGTGCTGCGAAACGTCCTGGGAGGGCTCCTGGCCATGGCGGTCACCTACGGCATCGGCACCCTGGTCGGGCGAGCCATCTGAGCAGCTGACCGGCGCGCCGTCCTTCCCGGTGGGCTGACATCTGCCACAGAGTCACCAGCGGCATGAAATCCTGAGGTTCGGGAAGGACTCCGGCGTGTCACGATTCGGCAGCTCCTTGTCTCTCAAAAGCGATGTGGGGCGAATGGCGAAGCATGATGAGCGCTTCGTTCGATCCCGTGATGGTGGCATCAAACGCGTCCTGGAGATGCTTCAGGAGGTGGTGCACCAGTGAGCGCAGGACTAGAGCTCGATGCCTCGGCGAAGGCACCGCCCGAAGCCGTGCTGCAAGGATCCGGACCGAGGACGGTCCGGGCCCCGGCCTCGCTCAACGACTCATCGCTGCCGGCAGCCCCTGGGACGGACAGGTCGCCAGGATCCGGCCGAGCGCGTCACGCTCCGCCCTGGTGACCCAGAGCCCGTACTTCGCCTTGACCGCGATCTGCCGTGCGGCATACGAGCAGCGGTAGGCCTTGCTGGGTGGCAGCCAGGTGGCCGCGTCGCCGTCGCTCTTGCGCTGGTTGGTCAGCCCGTCGACCGCGAGCAGGTTGAGCGCATCGTTCGCCAGGGCTGTGCGCCGCTGCGTCGTCCACTGCTGGGCGCCCTTCTGCCAGGCGTCGGAGAGCGCCACGACATGGTCGATCTGAACCTTGCCGGAGGTGCCCTGACCACGGACGAACGCGATCGTCGTACCCGTGTAGGGGTCGCGCAGAGTACCCGAGAGGATGATGCAGCCGTGGGTCCCGGGCCTGGTCTCCTCCGCCGCGAGGTCGCGCGCCAGGACGTCGTTGCGGGTGTCGCAGCCGTTGCGGTCGACATCCGCCCATGCCTGTCCGAAGAGGGCGCGGTCATAGCCCGTTCTCGGCGCGCGTCCCCTGACCGCGAGGGTGGCCAGCCAGTCGAGAGCAGGACCCGCCTTGACGTCCGACATGGAGGTCTCAGGCAGTGGCGCCGACGCGCTACCGGCGGGCTGCGGAAGGGTGCAAGCACCGGCCGAAGCAATCAACGTGGCAGATGCCAGTATCCGGCCCATCCGGCTGAAACCCCTGCGGGACAGGCACTTGAAGGGCACCTTGCCACCCTAGCCTCGCCGTGTGACCGGATCTGTGGTCGCTTACCCCTGGGACGGGCTGGGTTGCAGCGGTCCTCAGGCGCCGGGCGCGGAGCTGCTCGCCGCTGAGGCAGACTGCTTGCATGTTTCTGGGCATGGCGTGTGCGTTGTTCGCGGCCGTGGGCTACGGCTGCGCCTCGGTTCTGCAGAGCGTTGCCGCACGCAGGGCAGAGTCCGGCTCAGGCCTCGATCCTCGACTGCTCGTGCGTCTGGCCCGATCAGCACCCTATGTATCAGGACTGGCTCTCGACCTGGCCGCCTTCCTCGCGTCCCTGGTGGCGCTGCGGACACTGCCCCTGTTCTTCGTGCAGTCTGCGGTGGCCGCAAGCGTTGGAGTCACCGCCGTGATATCGGCGACCATCGGCGTCCGACTGCGCAGTCGGGAGATCGCCTCGCTCATCGTTCTCGGCGCCGGGCTACTGCTGCTCGCCTCCTCCGCGCAAGCAGAGCAGGGCACCCCGCTGACACCGGGGGTCCGATGGGCGATGCTCGCCTCGGTGATCGTGCTGGGAGCCGCAGGGATGCTCGCCGCCCGCGGTCACGGACCCGCGGGCGCACCGGCGCTGGCTCTGCTCGCCGGCCTGTCCTTCACCGTCGTGGCCGTCGCGGCACGCAGCCTGACCGTGCCCAGTCCGCTGTGGCAGGTAGGGGCCGACCCGGGGCTTTGGGCGATCATCGCCCTGGGTCTGCTCGGGATGCTCCTGTTCACGACTGCTCTCCAGCGAGGATCCGTGACCAGTGTCACCGCCCTGACATTCGCCGTGGAAACCATCGTTCCGGCAGGCATCGGGCTGGCTTTCCTCGGGGACGCGACACGCCCGGGATTCACCCTGGTGGCGGCAGTCGGATTCGTCCTGACCATCGCCGGGACGCTGGCCCTGGCGACCGACACGACAATCCGTAGCTAGAATCCGCAACAGAACCGTCCCGCACAGGCGAACCGTCCCGCACAGGAGATTTCATGCTCTCAACCAGTCCCGGCTACTCGATAACCGTCCGCGTCGAGGTACCCGCAGGGGCGACCGCGACGGCCGCACTGACCAGCGCGGTGAGCTCGGCCGGTGGCGCGCTGACCGCCCTGGACGTCGTCGAGAGCCAGACGGACCGCATGGTGGTGGACGTCACGTGCGACACCTCTGGCGAAGAACACGCCGCGCTGATCACCAAGGCCATCTCTGAGATCCCCGGCGCAGCGGTGCGCAAGGTGAGCGACCGCACCTTCCTCATGCACCTCGGCGGGAAGATCGAGGTCACCCCCAAGGTGCCGCTGAAACACCGGGACGACCTGTCCCGCGCATACACCCCCGGGGTGGCCCGTGTCTGTCTGGCCATCGCCGAGCACCCCGAGGACGCACGAAGCCTGACCATCAAGCGCAACACGGTGGCCGTGGTGACCGACGGCTCGGCGGTGCTGGGCCTGGGCAACATCGGGGCGGCCGCGGCGCTGCCCGTGATGGAGGGCAAGGCGGCCCTGTTCAAACAGTTCGGCGGCGTCGACGCCTGGCCGGTCTGCCTGGACACCCAGGACACCGACACCCTGGTGGAGATCATCCGTGCCATGGCCCCCGTCTACGGCGGCATCAACCTGGAGGACATCTCGGCACCTCGCTGCTTCGAGATCGAGGCACGGCTGCGAGAGCTCCTCGACATCCCGGTGTTCCACGACGACCAGCACGGCACTGCCATCGTGGTGCTCGCGGCGCTGACCAACGCGCTGCGGGTCGTGGGCAAGCGCCTCGATGACGTGCACATCGTGGTGTCCGGAGTCGGCGCCGCGGGGAACGCGATCATCCAGCTGCTGCTGGCCCAGGGCGCCACCAAGATCATCGGGTGCGGCCGTGGCGGCGCCGTGCACTCCGGCCAGAAGGACATGGACCAGTTCCGGTCCTGGATCGCCGAGCACACCAACGGCTCCAACCTCGTCGGCTCCTTGAAGGAGGTGCTCGTCGGGGCAGATGTCTTCATCGGCGTATCGGCCCCAAACCTGCTCACCGGCGAGGACATCGCCACCATGGCCGACGACGCCATCGTCTTCGCACTCGCCAACCCCGTGCCAGAGGTGGACCCGGTAGAAGCGAGCAAGCACGCCGCCGTAGTCGCCACCGGACGCTCCCACTACCCGAACCAGGTCAACAACGTGCTCGTCTTCCCGGGATTCTTCCGGGGGCTGCTGGATGCGGGCGTCTCGGACATCACCAACGACATGCTGATCGCCGCAGCCCAGGCCATCGCCGACAAGGTCCTGCCCGAGCAGCTCAACGCCAGCTACATCGTCCCCAGCGTCTTCGACGTCACCGTGGCTCCTGCCGTGGCTGCCGCAGTCCTGGCGAAGGCCACCGCCAGGCAGTGAGTGCCCCCGGCGACTGCTGAGCACACCGCTCCCCGGCGACTCGCCCGGCTGCGGCTGATCAGGCGGGGACGCTGGCGCTCGAAGCGCCGGTACGTCGCCCGCCCCGTCACAGCAACGGCGGGAGCAGGTCGGGGTACCCGTCGCCGTCGAGGCCACCGACAGGGGTGATCTCACGCATGCCGTTCCAGCCGCTGGAGCCGATCGTCCGGCGCATGGCGAAGCCCGACCCCGTGCCGCGATAGAGCCACAGGGCGCCAGCGCCGTCGCGGGCGACTACGTCCTCGTGAGCGTCCCGATTGAAATATCCCATCCGGGTGATCGAGCTCATGGAGCCCCAGCCAGTGCCGATGCGGGTCGCGCCGCCGAACCCGGTTCCGTTGCCCACATGAAGATTAGAGCGAGCCCGTGAAAGACTGCCGACAGGAACCCGTAGTCGCGCAGCCGGGCCGTCCAGACGCTCTGGTAGGTCAGCACCGCGGTCCGGCATACGGAGTCGGTGGTGCAGTACGGCTGCTGGCCCAGGTGGATCGGCACCAGGTGCCAGCCGGTCATGGGCTGGGTGCTCACCCAGCTCGCCGTCAGCAGGAGTGGGCACAATAGCGGTTGTTGCCGCCGACGTAGATGCCCACCGCGCGGTATGGCGAACTGGCCAGCCATGCGGTCATCACGTCCTGGGCGGGCGCCGAGCAGGCATCGAAGCCGCCACCGGCGAAGGTGCCCGGCGACGGGCCGGTCAAGGCCACCGCGGAACCGGTGGACGTGGCTGTAAGCGTCGAGGCCGCAGGCAGGCCCGCGGTCATCGCCACCAGGAAAGGCCGGGCGTTAGCAGCCACGCGGGCCTGCCGTCCAACGTCCATGGCGACCTCAGCTTTCGACGTCCCGCACCTTCACAGTAAAGAAAATGAGTGCACCACCGACGCACTGCCCCGCGCAAGAGCGCGGCCTGCCATCGATCGTCCTTGGCTGGCGCCCCCCGATCTGCCGCGGGTTGTCGGGTTGGCGCAGAATGAGGGCATGACCACCACAAACTGCCCCAGCTGGTGCCACAGCAATCATCCCGAGGGCGAAGCCGGACCAGTCAGTCACTTCGGGCCACACTGGCCACCCCTGCGAGGTGACGAGGGTTTCTCGGCAGATGTCTCCGCCGTGCAGAACGAGAAGGGCGACGTCGGCGTGTACCTGTCCAACGACCATGAGGAGTTCCTGACCACGGCGCACGCACGATCGGTCGCGAGGGCGCTGTTCGCCTCCGCCGACTGGGTGGACGACAGCCGCAGAGCCTGACCGGGCCAACCTCAGTACCAGCCCCACCAACCGACGGCGGTCCTCTTCCTGTCACGCCCTGGGCGCTTTCAAAGCGCCCACCGGCACCCCGTACGATTATGGCTCCACCAAGACGCCACCGACGAGCCGAACCAAACACCTCAAGAACCCGACAGGAACAGCCGCACATGCACGCCGCCCGACAACACGACGCCCTCACGTACGCCATGTACCCGACAGCCACCCCGCAGCCCACCACAGCAGCGCAGCAGCTGGACAACCACCACCGGGCCACCCTCACCCAGCCCACCAACCGTCTCCGCCGAGCTCTGACTAACGCCCTCAGCAACCGTCGCGTCCCCCTGGCATAACGCCCTGGGATTGAGACCGGTCCGGAGCTCTCATGTTCGGCTGAGCCAGAAAAGCGGGGGCAGCATGGCGCCCCTGCGGGGCTCGGGCATTGGACG
>JACMPC010000224.1 GCA_014377705.1 Dermatophilaceae bacterium | reverse complement strand
TGGCTCACTGCCCGCCGTCCGGGCCCTCGACCGACGGCCTGATCGGTCTCCGGTAGACCGACACGGGGTCCCACGTCGTCTGATCATCACGTTCGAACTCGAACCCAAGCCTGAGCGCGGTCGAGATGCTGGCCGCGTTCTCGGGCTGAATCACGGCGATGAGGTGGTCCGCGGGGAGGTGCTCGAGGCTCCAGCAGATCCACGCCTCGGCGGCTTCTGTGGCGAGTCCTCGGCGCTGATGGCTCGGAGCGATCATCCAACCCAGCTCGAGCTCGTCCCAGTCGGTCCACGGGTGCAGCCCGACCCGGCCGATGAACGTGCCTGACGACCTCTCGATGACAGCGCTCTGGCCGAAGCCGTGGATGTCCCACACGTCCATGAAACGACCGACCTGGCTCGAGGTCTCCTCGGGCGTGAGCCTGCTTCCGCCGATGTAGCGGGCGACCTCAGGGTCGCTGTAGAGCGCGGCCAGCGCGGGGGAGTGCTCCTGGGCCAGCGGGACCAGGTTCAGTCGTGCCGTCTGCAGATCCATGCCGCGAGTCTCGCAGGTGCTCATCCCGGCAGGCCGAAGATCAGCGACGGCGACCTAGGATGTGGACGACGTACACATCACGAAAGAGTGGACGGGCGACGGACTCGGACGGTCGTGCGCACCACCACGGTCATCTTCGTGAGGCGCATACCGCCACTTCGCCGACCTGCATGCCTTGGTGCTCGTGATTGCTCATCAGGCCCAGCGGCGCCTGGTCCGAGGCATGATCGAGTCGATGGAGTCATCCTCGACCGGCGACGATCCGGCGGAACGTTCTGTGGAGCGCCTGGGGGGGGGCAGCACGGTCGAGGGTGACGAGACGACGCCGACACCGCATCAGATCCTGCTCGACTGCCTCGACGAGATGGTCGGCTCCGGCGCACTGTCCACGGCAGAACGGAACGGCGCGGGGTGACGTGCTGGTCCACGATCCATGGGTTTGCCGAGCTGGCGACACACGGCGCACTGCAGGGGATCGGCCGGCCGGTGAAGGAGAGCCAGGCGGCGCAGGTCGTCGACACGCTCGTCGTTGGCTTGGCGCCATCGCATGGCGGGGACCGCTGACCCTGCGCGCGGTCGTGGCGGGGTTCTCCCAGGCGGTTCGGTGACCTCAGTCCCCTCCGGCCCGGTGGCCGAAAGGACATCGTCATCAATGACTTCTTCCTTCAATGGGGCACCGACATGCGTATTGTGTGGTGTCGGCGATCAAGTCCGCCCGGATGGTTCTATGCTCCCGGACATGAATCAACTGTCCCCTCCCAGTAGTGCCAGTCTCGGTGTGCCAGCACATTTCACGGTGCTCTACCCGTTCTTGTCTCTCGAGCAAATCAATGCGTCTGTCCTGGCAACGCTCACCGCTCTCTTCCAGGGAGTCGAGGCGTTTCCAGTCGAACTGTCCGAAACAGCGTGGTTCGGTATCGAGGTCCTCTGGCTCGCCCCAGTTGATCCTGAGCCGATCCGAACCCTGACAGCATTGGTTCACGAAGCATTTCCTGACTTTCCTCCGTTTGAGGGCAAGTTCGCAGACACCATCCCTCACCTGACCATCGCGAACGGCCACGACCGGGCCCGGATGACAGCTGCAGAACAAGCCGTCGAGCGACACTTGCCCATCAACGCGCAGGCTGAGAAGGTGACGCTCATGGCGCAGGCCGAGCACGCCGGAAAGTGGACGACAAAGGCTCACTTTCATCTGTGCCGTACTCCGTGAGCTGATGAGTCTGAGCGCGTGCTGGTCACGAGCGGTGGTCATCGTGTCGCTCACGGACTTCGACTATCTTCGTGAGACTGCATACCTCACCCGCTCGCCGGCCGACGCCCGTCGACTTCTGGATGCGATGGAGCGCCTCGAGGCCGGCACGGCAACAGCACCAACTGATGGACGCCGACTGAGCCGTGTTGTCCTTCGGGGATTCGAATACCTGGGAGGACTACCTGTGGTGGCAGGGTCAGGATCGGAAGGTTCTCCAGCGCATCAACCTCCTGGTCCGGGATGTACTCCGGCATGGCGACCGCCGGCGTCGCGTACGCGCTGATTCGCCGGCGTGCCCGTCGCCGGGATCGCACGTTGAGCTGAGTTGCGGGCGGCGCTTGCTTCATGTTGCCTTCACGTATGTCTCCTAGCGTCCAGCACGTGGATCGTGCTGTGCGGCAGTGATTCCGTGCCCGCGAACCATCGCATTTCTCGACCCACACGGAGCGACCACCTCATGAGCACCACCCCAACAGGACTGCCCCTTCTCCAGGAGTCGTGGTTCCGCCACATCAACGACTTCGCTCGCAACACAACCTGGCTCCATTCCCCGATCCGGCTCTACGCCAAGGACGGGGTCATCTTGTTCGCGCTCCTGCTCTTGGTGGGTTGGTGGCTCGCCCGACGCGGTGGCGACCTGCCTCGTGTGGCCCGGTCGCTGTGGGCTCCGCTCGGCGTGCTGCTTGCCCTGGCCGTCAATCAGCCGATCGCCAATGCGGTTGCAGAACCGCGACCGTACGCGGCTCTTCCCCACGTACTGGTCCTGGTCTCTCGCAGCACCGACTATTCTTTCCCCAGTGATCACGCGGTGA
>JACMPC010000223.1 GCA_014377705.1 Dermatophilaceae bacterium | reverse complement strand
TGTCCGCGCAGTGTCCGCAAACGTTGCCCCGAAGGCCAGTGAAGGTCGGCGAAGGTTGGCGGGAACTGAATGTGCCTTTGAACTGGGACTTTACCCTCACATTGGCCTAGAGTCGAGGTGAATGTGGGCCGCCATGTGAGGCTGATACGGCACTCATAACCCAGAGGTCGCAGGTTCAAATCCTGCCCCCGCTACAAAGTAAAAGTGTAGGTCAGAGGCGGTTTTCGGAGAGATCCGAAGACCGCCTCTGGCGTTTCTTGACCGCAGTTTGTCCGCAGCTGTCAGCAGCCGGTATAGGGATCGTGGCTGCGAGGGCTGCCGACGTGGCCGCCGAGGCGTCGTACACGAATCTGGATGCGCCGGGACAGCCCTGGACGAGTTGAGTCGCGTGGGCAGCATTTTGGCGGAGTTTGGCCCTGACCCCTGGGTCGATGGCCAAAGTGCATCTCACTACCTCGTGCCGCTGCGCTAGCCAGAGGTCAGGGCCCTGACGAGGACTGAACTGGTCCTGTCTATTGGTCGGAGGTGAGATTGGATAGTCGCGGGAACCGCGCCACCCCGACCCACAGCGCGGTGACGAGGCTGACGAGCAGTCCGACGGCTGCGGCTCGCAACGCCCACGGGGTGCCCCATCTGTCCGCGAGCAGGCCGGCGAGCCCGGCACCGAGAGGGGTGTCACATCTAGGCGATCAAACGCGCGTTCGTGTCGACCCGTGACTGCAGGCGGTCCGGGGTGACGACCTGACGGGTGACGATGCCGTCGACGATCAGCATGGTGAAGGCAAGATTGGAGAGAAGACAATCACGGCGAGGCCTGGGCTGAGGGCAGTGGTCCAGGACAGCGTCAGGAGCGAAGCGAGCATGGCGGCGTAGCCCGCCGTGGTGATCACGCCGACACCGAGCCGCTTCTGCACGCGCGGCAGCGAGAGCGACGCGGCCAAGGTGCCGGCGGCGTAGAGCCAGCCGAGGACCGGGTCGTCGTCGCCGGGCTGGACGCGGAGCGCAACAAGGCCGCTCAGCGACCGGAGGCCGTCGCTGTGGCCACGACGTCCTCCGAACGCTCTCCGATCCGGGAAGGGGTCTGATTGACTATTTATGGTGCGACGACGCGTTCTCGGGCGAATTCTTTGGCGAGGATGCGTTCTGCTCCTGATCCTGCGAAAAACTGCAATGCATGAACGTGTGGATCTGAACTGTTGGTGGTCTCACCCCCGGCCCATTGGAATGATCCTTGACCGCGCTACCGCGCGCGTACACCCAATGAAAGGCCCGTTCGAATGCGTCTCAAGTCCATCCTCACCGCGATTGCCTCGGCAGCGATCCTGATCGGCACGACCGCGGCCCCCGCCCAGGCCGCCCACGCCTGGGGCCAGTACCACTGGAGCACCACCAACGGCATTGTGGCCAAGACCATCTACTCCAGCGTCACCTCGGACTGGTCGGGCAACCTCGCGGTCGCCAACAGCGACTGGAACACGAGCACTCACCTGCAGAACACGGTCGTGGCCTCAGCGACCGATCTGACAACTCGGACGAACTGCCCCATGGTCGCCGGAGCAATCCGGGTGTGCAACGCCGCCTACGGGGGCACCGGCTGGTCCGGGCTCGCCTCAATCAACATTTCCGGCTCACACATCACCCAGGGCAACACCAAGCTCAACGACACCTACGAGGCCGGCGCACCCGCCGCCGAGCGTCAGGGAGTCATGTGCCAGGAGGTTGGTCACGACTTCGGGCTTGGCCACCAGGACGAGAACTTCACCAACCCGAACCTGGGCACGTGCATGGACTACACGAACAACTGGACTACCAACCAGCACCCCAACACGCATGACTACGACCAGTTGAACACCATCTACAACCACGCCGACGCGGCCTCGAAGGCGCGGCACGCTTCCGCTGCCCCCGGTCAGACCCGGATCCAAACGGGCGACACCGTCACGATGATCACCTGGGCGAACTGATCAGGCGTTCCCTCGCGGTTCTCGCCGCAGCCCTGCTTCTCGCAGGCTGCGGCGGGGTACCCGCACAGCCGGTGGTGAAGGCCCAAGATCTGCCGCCTTCCGCTGCCTCGACCGATTCCACCGTCACGACGGGTTCCGTGTCCAACCCGGTCGCGTCCGGAGGCCGGCTGCTCGTGGGCCACACGGGCACGCTGGGCAACAACGTGTGGTCCGTGCGCATCGAAAGGGCTGACGCGAGCACGGAGGTCGAGCAGGCCTTCCATGTAGGTGCGATCTCCTTGGACAGGCAACTGGAGCAGGGGCAGTACCGCGTTATCAGCTGGAGCCGGGCGTGCGACGGAACCTGCCCAACGTCTGGCGAGACCGGCCTTGGCCCCCTGGCCAATGCATGTGGACGCCTAGTCCACATCAACACCGGCCAGAGCACCCGGGTCGAGGTAGCGATCAACCCTGACGGGTCATGCGCCATTTCCAAGACTGACTGACGGCTCCTTCCCGACCCGGGCCTCGAGCGGGACGCGGCGCCGGTCCGGTACGTGGAGACATCCCGCACGGGAGCCAGGCGGACCGAAGGCGATCCGGCGGCGTTGCGCGGGCGGAAGGACAGGTGCTCGCTATGAGTAGGAGTGGAGCAGCCTTGCCATCGTCTCGATCTCGGCCTGCTGCGAGGCCTCGATCGATTCTGTCAACGCGATGGCATCGGCGAACTCGCCTTCGCTCTGCTCGGAATTCGCCATCTCGATCGCCCTGGTGTGGTGCTCGACCATCATGTTCAGCCACATGTCCTGGAATTCGGCATCGGAGGCGTTCGCCAGGGTGTCCATCTCGTCGTCCGACATCATCCCGAGCACGTCATCTGAGC
>JACMPC010000222.1 GCA_014377705.1 Dermatophilaceae bacterium | reverse complement strand
CTCACCGGAGCAGGCGAGGTTACGCAGCTTGGTCTTGCGCGCCATGCGCTGCTCGGCGACGAGCACCTTGCCGACATAGCCGCCCGTCCTGTCGTCCCCGGCGTTCGGCTGGTAGCCGGCCGCCAAGGAGTCACCGAGGGCGACGTACCAGCCGGTCGCGGGGGACGACCCGTGATGCCCTCCGGAATGTCCTGTGTGGGCCTGGGCCGTCGTGCTGGTCAGACCGAGCGACACGGTGGTCATGGCGAGCGCCACCACCGCCAACCTCGTGGAAAAGCGCTTCATGTGACTCCCTTTCGTCGTCCGCTCAGCATGCATCATGAAAGGCTCATCTGACTCGAGGTGCCCCCGATCGGATGTTACGTCGGGTCATGGCACACAAGAAGTTGTCGGACCTCACCCCGGCACAGCGTGGCGATGTCCTTCTTCGGACAGGTGACCCCTGGGGGTCTCCGCGCTCACTCCAGCAGACCGACTTCGTTCTGGAGCTCAGCGAGCTCTGCGAGGATCGGTGCACGCCGCTCCCGCTCCGAGCGGGCTCATACCTGGCTGGTCTCGCGATCCTTGGGAAAGAGCTCGAACAAGGAGCTGCGGTTTCGGACGTCGTTGGATGTCGCTGTATTCCACCGAGAAGCGCCCCTGAACAGCGCAAACGCGTTCCCACGCAGTGGGGCGTCCCTGGCAGACCCGACCACCGGCTGAGAATCCCTCGGACTGAGCCGGCGGTGTTCCCTGACGAGATGCAACCCACCGTGGAGCACTTGCTGGCGGAGGTGCGGCAGTCTTTGGGCCCCGTTCCGCGGCATCACCACGTTTGCTCGCAGCTGCGATCGGGACCATCCCGCCCATCACCCGGTTGACCAACCTGGCTGGGCAGTACAAATAGCGACATGTCTCAGACCAGAGCAGTGACTTGGCGACGTATCCACGTCACGACAAGTCGCAAAAGTTGCCGTTCGATCACAGGGGCGGCGAGGCCTGGGCCGGCGCGACTCGGTGTGCGCGCGATTCGCGGTAGCATCGCCCCTGGCCACCCCTAGGATCATCGCCATGCCGCCTGACGTACACCGCACCATGCACGGCAACATCCCGGTGACCTGGGTCGACCTGGATGGCCCGCTCACCGGAACGTTGATCCTCGGCGTGGGTATGCGGGACGAGCCGGCCCACCTCGCCGGGATCACCCACCTGGCCGAGCACCTGATCTTTCGTGCCATGGGCGACGTCATTCCGGTCCATGACGGCGTTACCTCGACCCACACGGTCCAGCTGTACGCCACGGGGACACCCGACGAGGTCTCGGCATTCCTGAGCACGTTGACCGAGGTGATCAGCTCACCGGCCTTCACCGAGGACGACCTCGACCTCGAGCGCAAGATCATCGCTGCTGAGAATCCCGTCAGGTTCGGCCCCAATGCCGGCCTGCTGACATACCGCTACGGCTTCGAAGGAGTGGGCCAGGGCCACGCCGGCACCCCAACGCTCGCGTCCATCACGTTGACTGAGGTCACCATGTGGATCCGCGAGTGGTGCGTCGACAGCAACGCCCGGTTGACGTTCACCGGCCCCCCACCTCCAGCCCTGAAAGCCCGACTGCCGTCCGGCCTCGCGCCGCCTCACCAGTGGGCGCGGCCGCTGCTGGAAGTACCGACCATCATTGGGAGCGACAAGTCGGGCGTGGCGATCTCGCTTGTCGTCGACGAGGACATCTCTCCGTTCGTCCGCGACGCTCTCCGCGTCGAGCTGGAGAAGAGCCTACGGACGCACGCTGGACTCATCTACTCGGCCGACACCGAGATCACCGAGGTCGAGCCCGGCCTCGACCAGGTCGACTTCGTGCTTGACCCGTTCGAGGCCGACGTGGCCAAGGTCGTCGAGTCCGCCGTGGAGACCGTCCGGCGAGTGGCGCACGAGGGATTCTCGCCGCAGGCGGTCGCCCACAGTGCCTCGCTCTGCAAGACCGCGCTGAACTTCCCCAGCAGTTGGGGCGATCACGTCGACGCGCTGGTGACCACCGAGCTGATCGGCGGAAGCCTGCTCAGCCCGTCGGACTGGATCGAGCGGGCGACACGGCTTGACGGCGACGAGCTGTCCAAGGCCCTGCGGAGGTCGCTAGGTTCGCTGATCGTGACGTATGACGAGGAGACTGAGCTCCCAAAGGATCTGGCTGACCGGCTCGGGCTCGCGGTGGACGACTTCGTTGCCGCCGAGCTGGTGGACGCGCCGCGGCGTGGGCCAGGTCGACGCTGGGTCGGCAACTGGTTCTCGGTACGAGACTGGGCGCGGCTGGACGGCACCGTGCTGTACGAGCACATCTTCGGCGAGACCCGCCGAACCCGGTTGGACGACGTCGTCGTGGCTGGCAGGTTCGGCGACGGCAGCGTGTTCCTCCTGGACAACAGGGGTCGCGGCCAGACCATCCACCCGATCCTGTGGCGTCGAGGGTCAGGACTAATCAAGGCGATCCTCGCCGCAGTCCCAGAGGTCCGGCACCGCGACTTCTCCTGGCACGACGAGCCCAAAGGGGGCTGCTGAACTGGAAGGTCAGGCGGCGATCAGTCACTTCCAGCGAGAGCCAGTTCGGGCATTGGGCTCGTCCCAGGTCAGCCCAATCGACGGCTCCGCCTGAAGCTCGGCGGCCCCGGAACGGATCATCACCTTCTGCTCCTCGGTCACCCTTCGAGGCTCATAAGATGAGCGAGTGCTGACACTCTTGATCGATTGGGTCATCGAGTTGGTGTCCGACCGTGTCACCAGCCCGGACATCTCCGACGAGCAGCGGGCGTACGGCGCATACAAGGACGCTTGGACTCTGCGCGACGCAGAGCCGGCAGATGAGATCCTCCGCCACCAGTTCGCTCGGTGGTTCTCAAGCGGCGTCACCATCGAT
>JACMPC010000221.1 GCA_014377705.1 Dermatophilaceae bacterium | reverse complement strand
GCTGAGGTGCGAGGACCGGTCGAGCTCGGCCATCACGGCTGCGTTCCGCGCGCTCTCCAGCGCCCCGGCCAGGACTCCCGGGTTCTCGGCTCTCGCGGTGCCCAGGACAAGCCTGGCGGGCGCAAGCCCGGGAAGCAGGCGCTCCAGCACCTGGCGGATCTCGTCCGTCGCCCAGTGTGCGCCGGGCAGAACCGCCGTCGCCCACGGAGGTCGGGCCGCGACCACCGCCGGGACCCCGAGGTGGGTGGCGAGGTCGGCCAGCAGGTGACACGCAGCAGCGACCAGCTCGGGGCGCGCGGCAAAACCAGCGTCGATGACCAGCAGGGGGAGACCAGGTTCCAGGCCCGCCTCGTGCAGTCGCGTCGCGACCTCGGGCTGGCCGCCTGCCCCGGCCTCGATGAGCGCCAACAGCTCGTTCGCGCGCTGCCGGTCGAACCTGAGCGCGTCACTCTGCCGCGCCCGCTCAAGAGCCGCTATGGCCGCCAGCTCCCCCAGCGCGTCGGTGACATCGGGGTCCCATTCCGCCCAAGTGCCTTCGGCGACGATGAACCACGAGGTCAGCCGCTGGCCGAGCGCCGAGCCGACCGGGAAGACGGTGTATGCCGGCACGTCCTGGCCGGCGGCCACCACCGGGAACCTGTCAGCCGAGAGAAACGCGGCCGTGACCCGGTCGAGGTCCGGTCCGGGCAGCGGCCGCGGGCCCCCGACGACATGGGTGCCGATCGGCGTGAGCACCCGGCACGTCACGCCGGTGGCCTCCGAGACATCCGCAGCGAGCTCGGCGAGCTGGCGTCCCTCGGCGACAGCCAGGAGAAGCTGCCGGTGGCGATCCAGGCTGGCGGCGAGCTGGGCGCTGCGAACCGTGCTGAGCGAGGTCAGCACATGTTCGCTGAGTGCGCCGAAGGACACCTCCATCGGGACCTCGACCAGAGCCAGCCCGTGACGCTTGCACGCCAGGACCACGTCCTGCGGCACCCGGCCCAGATGGGCCGTCCCGGCGGCGAGCGCCACCGCACCGGCCTCGGCCAGCGACGCGACGAACCCCTCGCTGTCTGCCGGCTTCTTGCGCCAGATGAGCCCGCTGATGACCAGCTCGCCGCCGGTGAGATAGCGGCGTGGCTGGGCGAGCTCGGTCGCGAAGACCCACCGCACGGAGCGGTCCAGCTGTTCGTCCCCGCCGCACAGCAGCCGCAGGTGAAGGTGCGGCTCGGCCAGCAGCTCGCGCAGGATCACCCGACTCCGTCCACCGCACTGGCGTTTCTAACACGTTGCCTTCTTAGAGGAAGGTACAACCAGGCGAGCGGGACCGCGGTGCACTTCGTGCGGAGCGAGGCTGCCTCGTGACCACCCCATGGGGTCTACTGAGGAACGGTACCCCCCGGGTGCCGCCATCGCGTGACCACCTGTGACCACCTGTGACCACCTGCGACCCAGGAGCCGACATGGACTTCCTCCGACCCGACTCTTGGGCCGATGCGCTCGCAGCCAAAGCCGAACACCCCGACGCGGTGCCGATCGCCGGGGGCACCGACGTCATGGTGGAGCTGAACTTCGACCGCCGCCGCCCGGCCGCGCTCCTGGACCTGACTCGCGTCGACGACCTGAGCCAGTGGTACCAGCAGGACGGACTGGTCCGCCTGGGTGCCGGCGTGACCTTCGCGCGGCTGATCAGCGAGCTCGGCGACCAGCTTCCGGGGCTCGCCATGGCGTCCCGGACAGTCGGCTCCCCCCAGATCCGCAACCGGGGCACCGTGGGCGGCAACCTGGGAACCGCCTCGCCGGCCGGTGACGCGCACCCGGCGCTCCTGGCCGCCGGCGCCGAGGTAGAGGTCGAGTCGGTCCGGGGCTCACGCCGGATGCCGGTGTCCGACTTCTACGTCGGGGTGAAGCGCAACGCCCTGGAGCCCGACGAGCTCATCCGGGCGGTCTGGATCGCTCCGGCGACCGGGCCCCAGCAGTACTCGAAGATCGGCACCCGCAACGCCATGGTCATTGCGGTGTGCGCCTTCGGGCTCGCGCTTCACCCGAGCCGCAAGACCGTCGGCACCGGCATCGGCTCGGCCGCGCCCACCCCCCGGGTGGCCGCGCAGGCGGGCACCTTCGCCGCGAACGCCCTCGAGGAGGCGGGACTCTGGGAGTCACGCGGCGAGCTACCGCCCTCTTTGGCACAGGAGTTCGCGGAGCAGGTGCAGGCGGCGGCCTCCCCCATAGACGACATCCGGGGCAGCGCGGCATACCGCCTGCTCTCCCTGTCCGTGATGGCCCGGCGCTGCCTCGTCTGGGCCTGGACCGACTACCGGAAGGCGGCCTGAGCCATGCGCATCACCACGACGGTCAACGGCGAGCAGCGTCAGGTCGACGATGTCTGGGAGGGCGAGAGCCTGCTCTATGTCCTGCGCGAGCGGATGGCCCTGCCCGGGTCCAAGAACGCGTGCGAGCAGGGTGAGTGCGGCGCCTGCACCGTCTATCTCGACCACGTGCCGGTCTGCGCGTGCCTTGTTGCGGCGGGCCAGGCCGACGGCCGCGAGATCGTGACCGTGGAGGGCCTGCAGGTCGAAGGCGAGCTGCACCCGGTGCAGCGGGCTTTTGTCGAGGCGGGTGCGGTGCAGTGCGGCTTCTGCACCCCCGGGCTGGTCGTGGCCACCCACGACCTGCTGGAGCGAAGCGGGCAACCGAGCGACCCGGAGATCCGTGAGGCGCTCGCCGGGAACCTCTGTCGCTGCACGGGATACGAGAAGATCCTGGACGCGGTGCACCTCGCCGCCGACCGGCTCTCAACGTCGGAAAAGCAATAGTCATGGCCGCCACGTCCCCGACGTCCCAGGCGCCCCTGGCACGCACAGCGCCGGAACCCGCACGGACCGTCATCGCGGGGTGTGCCATCACGACGATGGACCCGGCCCGCACTGAGCTGCCGGACGGCCACGTCGTCATCGCGGGCAACCGGATCGAGAGCGTCGGTGCCGGACCCGCGCCCAGGATCGCGGGCGCGCGGGTCGTCGACGGCTCGGGCTGCCTGCTCACCCCCGGCCTGGTCAACACCCACCACCACCTCTACCAGTGGGTGACCCGCGGGCTCGCTGCCGACGCGACGCTCTTCGAGTGGCTGCACAAGCTGTACCCGGTGTGGGCGGGGATCGACGAGTATGCCGTGAACGTCGCCGCCCGTGGCGGCCTCGCCTGGCTCGCGCGCACCGGCTGCACCCTGACCAGTGACCACCACTACGTGTTCCCCCGAGACGGCGGCGACCTGCTCGCCGCGGAGATCGGGGCGGCCCGGTCGGTCGGGCTGCGCTTCCACCCTGCGCGCGGGTCCATGGACCTCGGCCGAAGTCAGGGCGGCCTCCCGCCGGACAGCGTCGTCGAGGACCGGGACGCGGCTCTGGCGGCCACCGAGGCGGCGGTGGCCCGCTGGCACGACCCCTCCCCCGACTCGATGCTGCAGATCGCGGTCGCACCGTGCTCCCCGTTCTCGGTCTCCGGCGAGCTGATGAGCGAGGCCGCAGCCCTGGCCCGCCGGCTCGGGGTGCTCCTGCACACCCACCTCGCGGAAACCCTCGACGAGGAGGAGTTCTGCCGTGAGCGCTTCGGCTGCTCCTCGCTGGAGTACGCAGAGGGACTGGGTTGGCTCGGCGAGGACGTGTGGTTCGCCCACGGCATCCACTTCGACGACAGGGGCGTCAAACGCATCGGGGCGACGTCCACCGGGGTCGCCCACTGCCCGACCTCCAACGCCCGGCTCGGAGCCGGTATCGCGCGGACCCGCGACCTGCTGGACGCCGGCGCCAGAATGGGTCTCGGCGTCGACGGCGCGGCCAGCAACGAGTCGGCCAGCATGCTCGAGGAGGCGCGTCACGCGGTCCTGTTCGCGCGGGCCCGAGGCGGCCCGCAGGCTCTCGGCGTGCGAGAGGCGTTGGCACTGGCCACGATCGGTGGCGCCCGGGTTGTCGGCCGGGACGCCGACCTGGGGTCGATCGAGCCGGGCAAGCTCGCCGATCTCGCCCTCTGGCGGCTCGACACGATCGCCCATGCCGACATCACCGACCCGGTGGCCGCTCTCGTCCTAGGAAGCCCGCCACCCCTGGAGCTGCTGCTGGTCGACGGCCGTGTGGTCGTCGAGCAGGACCGCGTCGTCACCGTGGACGAGAGTGTCATCGCCGGTGAGGCGAGCAAGGTACATCAGTCCCTCGTCCGGAAAGCTGGCTGACCACCATGACCACCGTTATAGCTCGCCCGGAAAGCCACACAAAGGTCATCGGCGGACGGGTGGGCGACAGCCCGCAGCGACCGGACGGCAACCTCAAGGTGCGCGGCGAGTTCGCCTACTCGAGCGACCTGTGGATGGAAGGAATGCTCTGGGGGGTCACGCTGCGCAGTCCCCATCCGTATGCCCGGATCCGCTCCATCGACATCGGGCCCGCACTGGCGACCCCCGGGGTGTCCGCGGTCCTGACCCACGAAGACGTTCCAGGAGAGAAGCTCTACGGCATGGACATCGCCGACCAGCCGGTGCTGGCCATCGACGTGGTGCGCTACCAGGGGGAGCCGGTCGCGCTGGTCGCCGCGAACCACCCGGAGGTGGCACGGCAGGCTGCCAAGAAGATCCGGGTCGACTACGAGGTCTACGAGCCGGTGACCGACCCGATCGAGGCCCTCGGACACCCGGGCTGGAACCCGGGCCAGCACTCGACGGCGCCGGTCGTACAGGTCGTGGAGCTGAACGCCGAGCGAGCCCGCCTGCACCCGAACGGCAACCTGGTCAGGCACCTGAAGATCCGCAAGGGCGACCCGGCGCCGGTGGCCGACGTCGTGGTGGTCGGCGAGTACGAGGTCGGCATGCAGGACCAGGCCTTTCTCGGCCCGGAGTCCGGGCTGGCCTTCCCGGCTGAGGACGGCGGCGTGGAGCTGCACGTGGCCACCCAGTGGCTGCACTCCGACCAGCAGCAGATGTGCCTCGCGCTGGGGCTGCCGCCGGAGAAGGTGCGGCTGACCCTGGCCGGCGTCGGCGGGGCGTTCGGGGGACGCGAGGACCTGTCGATGCACGTGCATGCCTGCCTGTTGACGCTGCACACGGGCAAGCCGGTGAAGATGGTCTACCACCGGGAAGAGTCCTTCTTCGGGCACGTCCACCGCCACCCTGCCACGATGCGCTACGAGCACGGAGCCACCGGGGACGGCGTCTTGGTCTACGTCAAGGCCGCCATCTACCTCGACGGGGGCGCCTACACCTCCAGCACCCCGGCGGTGGTGGCCAACGCGGGAACGCTGGGCATTGGGCCGTATGTCGTCCCGAACGTTCAGGTCGACTGCTTCGGCTCCTACACCAACAACCCGCCGTGCGGTGCCATGCGCGGCTTCGGCGCCGTGCAGGTGGCCTTCGCCTACGAGGCGCAGATGGACAGGCTCGCCGCCGAGCTGGGGATGGACCCGGTCGAGCTGCGCTGCCGCAACGCGATGACGGAGGGGGCCCAGGCGCCGACCGGTCAGGTCATCGACAGTGCCGCACCGGTCGAGGAGCTGCTCCGGCGGGTGCAGTCGATGCCGATGCCTGCGGAGCACCCGGCCGCGGGCGACACCGACCTTCGCGCGCTGCCCGGGGGCGTCTCCAACGTCACCCATGGAGAGAGCGTGGTGCGGGGTGTGGGGTACGCCGTGACCTACAAGAACATCGGGTTCTCGGAGGGCTTCGACGACTACTCGACTGCCCGCGTCCGGCTCGAGGTCGTCAACGGTGAGCCGACGGTCACGGTGCACACGGCCGCCGCCGAGGTGGGCCAGGGGCTGGTGACCGTCGAGCAGCAGATCGCCCGCACCGAGCTGGCCGTGGACCGGGTTGTCGTGCACGGCAAGGACACCCGGGTCGGGTCGGGCGGCTCCACCTCCGCGTCCCGCCAGACCTACGTGACCGGGGGCGCGGTCAAGGCGGCCTGCGAGAAGGTCCGCGACGTCCTGCTCGGAATGGCCCGACGACAGCTCGGCCACACGATCGCCGGACTGCGGCTCGATGACGGCAAGGTGGTCAGCGATGGCGAGGGCGTCGTCGCAGCGATCGCCGACGTGCTGGGCGACCGGGTGATCGAGGAGACGCTGCAGTGGCGGCATCGCCCGACCGAGCCCATCGACCCGGAGACGGGCCAGGGCTTCGCCCATGTGCAGTACGCCTTCTCGGCACACCGTGCCGTCGTGGACGTCGACGTCGAGCTCGGGCTGGTCAAGGTCGTGGCGCTCGACTGCGCCCAGGACGTGGGCAAGGCAATCAACCCGGAGGCGGTCGTCGGCCAGATCCAGGGCGGCAGCGCCCAGGGGCTCGGCCTGGCGATCATGGAGGAGGTCATCGTCACCGGCGGGATGATCCGCAACCCCTCGTTCACCGACTACCTGCTGCCCACCATGCTCGACATGCCGCCGATGAAGATCGCGGTTCTGGAGTATGCCGATCCGCACGCGCCGTACGGCCTGCGGGGCGTCGGCGAGCCGCCGACGATCTCCTCGGGCCCGGCCGTCGCCGCCGCGATCCGCCAGGCGGTTGGGAAGCCGTTGTCCAGGGTCCCGATAAGGCCCGAGCACATCACCGGGACCTGACGGCGTCCGTCAGCTCGACGGGCTCTCCGGCAGGTTCATGACTGGCGCATCAGGGGACGATCCAGGTGCCGGTCTGGCCGTTCAGGCCCTCGACCAGCTTGTCCAGCGAGGTGATCAGGGTCCTGCGACCGGGTCCCGAGGTGGTGAACCGCAGGGCGGCCCGGATCTTGGGCAGCATCGAGCCCTCCGGGAACTGGCCCTCGGCCAGGTACTTCTCGGCGTGGGCGACGGTGAGCTCGTCGAGGTCCTGTTGGTCGGGGGTGTTGAAGTTGACGGAGACCTTCTCGACGCCGGTGAGGATGGCCATGGCGTCGCACCCGGTGTCGGCCGCGAGCAGCACCGACGCGTAGTCCTTGTCGATGACGGCGTCGATCGCCTTGTACCAGTTGTCCTTGAACACGGTCGGGATCCCGCCTCCGCCCCCGGCAATGACGACGTGGCCGGCCGAGACGAGGCTCAGGATCGCATCCTTCTCGAGGATGTCCGTGGGTATCGGGGACGCCACCACCTCGCGGTAGCCACGGCCCGAGTCCTCGATCATCGTCTTGCCGGATCCGCGCAGCACCTCGGCCTCCTCGGCAGTGAAGAAGGCGCCGATCGGCTTCGTGGGCCGGCCGAACATCGGGTCGCCGGAGTCGACCAGGGCCCGCGTGATGACGGTGCACACCGTCTTGTCGAGGCCGTGGGCGTTCAGCTGGTTCTCGATGGCGTTCTGCAGGTGGTACCCGACATACGCCTGGCTCATCGCGACGGCCTCGGACAGCGGCACCAGGGACTGCTGGTAGCTGGCCCGGCCATGGTCGATCGAGCTCTTGATCATGCCGACCTGCGGGCCGTTGCCGTGGCAGACGACGACCTCGTGCCCCGCCTGGATGAGGCCCACGATGGGCTTGGCCACCACACCGACCGACTCCACGAGCTCGTCGAAGTCGGTCCCCAGGGCGTTCCCGCCCAGAGAGACGAGGATGCGCGACATGGTTCTTCTTGTCCTCTCTGACGGGAGCCGGGGCCGGCCACCCGAAGGTGACCGGCCCGGACTCCGCGGATGGTCAGGTCTGTCAGTTCTCGCAGTAGATGGTCGGGATGACGCTCAGGATCGCCGCGCACTTCACCAGGTCGTCCTTCCAGGTGATCTCGTTCGGCGCGTGAGCCTGGGCCTCCAGGCCAGGACCGACACCGATCACGGGGATGCCGTGACGGCCGGCGATGGCCACCCCGTTGGTGGAGAACGTCCACCTGCCGATGCGGGGCTCGCCATACATCCCCTGGTGGGCTGTGGCCGCGGCCTGGACCTCCGGGGAGTCCTCGGGGATGGACCAGGTCGGGAAGTAGCACTCCTGGCCGTACTCGAGACCGGTCCACGCCTTGGCCTTGTAGTTGTACAGCGAGACCTTCGCGCCGTGCTTCATCACCGACGGGAGCTCCTCGATCTCCTTGATGGCGCTCTGCCAGGTCTCTCCCTCGGTGAGCCGGCGGTCGAGCGAGATCGAGCAGCTGTCGGCGACCGCGCACCGCGAGGGCGAGGTGAAGAAGATCTCCGAGGTGGTGACGGTGCCCTTGCCGAGAAACTCGTTGTCCAGCAGCCTGTCGTTGAGGTCGCGGACCTCGGGCAGGATGTCGGCCATCTTGTAGATGGCGTTGTCACCGCGCTCGGGGGCGGACCCGTGGCAGGAGACGCCGCCGACGTCCACCCGGATCTCCATCCGGCCACGGTGACCACGGTAGATGCCGTTGTCGGTGGCCTCGGTCGAGACGACGAACTTCGGCCTGATGCCGGACTCCTCGATCATGTACAGCCAGTTCATCCCGTCGCAGTCCTCTTCCTGGACGGTGCCGGTCACCAAGATCGTGTACTTGTCGGAGAGCAGGTCCAGGTCCTTGGCGATCTTGGCGCCGTACACGGCGGAGACGACCCCGCCGAGCTGGTCGGAGGTCCCGCGGCCACCGATGTTGACGTCGTCCTCGTAGCCGTCGAACGGGTCGAAGTCCCAGTTGTCGATGTTGCCGACGCCCACGGTGTCGATGTGGCCGTCGAACGCGATCAGGGTCTCGCCGGTGCCCATGTAGCCCAGGACGTTGCCGAGGGGGTCGATCTCAGCCTTGGTGTAGCCGAGCGTCTGCATCTCCTTCAGGATGAGCCTGGACTTCTCCTCCTCCTGGCAGCTCATGCCCTTGGCCTTGACCATGGCCCGAAGGAACCGGGTCATGTCGGCGCGGTAACCCTCCGCCGCCTCCTTGACCTTGGCGAAGTCGATCTGCGCTGTTGTCGTCATTACATGCCTCCAAAGCATCTTGCGGTGGTATCCGGTGATCGTGGTCAGCGTTGCCAGCGGGGCAGGTCGCGGTTCCACAGCTCGTGCAGCTTGGCAGCCGGGTCCTTGACCTTCTGCAGAAAGATCATCGCGGCGATGGCGTACGGCTTGTTGCTCGCCTGCTGGTAGAGCGGCACGCGGTAGCGGTCGAACACGGACCGGTCGACCTCGCCCTGCTCGCAGGACAGCCCGGTGATGTCGGCCGGCAGCGGGTGCATGTATAGGGCCTTGCCGTCCCTGGTCCTGTCCATCATCGCCTCGGTGGTGGCCCAGTCCCTGTGCTCGGCGTTCTGCCCCAAAAGTCGCTGCTCCAGCGCCGTGATGCCGTCGAAGTTGCCGTCGCCGTACAGGTCGGTGCGCTCCTGCATGGCCTGGAACGGGGCCCAGCTCTTCGGGCAGACGATGTCGGCGCCCTCGAAGGCCTCGTCCATGGAGTGCGTCACCCTGAAGGAGCCGCCGGACTGCGCGGCGTTCTTGGCCGCGATCTCGCGGGTGTCGGCCATCACGTCATACCCCTGCGGGTGGGCCAGCGTGACGTCCATGCCGTACCTCGTCATCAGGGCGATCATGCCCTGCGGCACCGAGAGCGGCTTGCCATAGCTCGGCGAGTAGGCCCAGGTCATCGCGAGCTTCTTGCCGCGCAGGTTCTCGAGCCCGCCGAAGGTGTGGATCAGGTGCAGGAGGTCGGCGGTGGACTGGCTGGGGTGGTCGATGTCGCACTGCAGGCTGACCAGGGTGGGGCGCTGCTCCAGGACCCCGGCCTCATGCCCTTGCCTGAGGTACCCGGCGAAGTCCGTCATGTACGTGTGGCCCTTGCCGATGTACATGTCGTCGCGGATGCCGATGACGTCGGCCATGAAGGAGATCATGTTGGCGGTCTCCTTGACGGTCTCGCCATGTGCCTGCTGGGACTTGCCCTCATCGAAGTCCTGCACCTGCAGGCCGAGCAGGTTGCAGGCTGAGGCGTAGGAGAAGCGGGTGCGGGTCGAGTTGTCCCGGAACAGCGAGATCCCCAGCCCCGAGTCGAAGATCCGGGCGCTCTTGTTGTTCTGGCGAAGCGCGCGCAACGCGTCGGCGACGGCCAGGACCGACCGCATCTCATCGGCCGACTTGTCCCAGGTCAGCAGGAAGTCGTCCTGATAGAGGCCGGCGCTGTCGAGGCCGTCCAACGTGTGCAGCTGCTCCTGGAAGTCCATGTGGCCCTTCAGCTCCTCGGGTGACTGGTATGCCGTGGCGGCGCGCATATCTTCAGAATGTTTACGTTTACACCGGCAAGTGTAACATCATCTCTATTGCGGTAGACAATACTTGCTGCAAAGTACACGCCAGATGTACGTTTGTCTCATGAGCGCCCTGAGCAAGGACCTTCGGCACTGCCTCGGGACCCACTCCTGCGGTGACAATGACGACAATGACCGTGCACCAGCACCTGCACTCCTGGCCGCAGCAAAGCTGCGCGGCCGGACGACAGCTCCTGTCGTTCTGATGGGGGCGGAGCAGCCGGCCCTCGAGCAGGGCAGGGAGGAGCTCGCGTGAGCGACCTGATGCGTCCACTGTCCTTCGGCCACCTGATGAGCTGGGCCCGCGAGGAGCTTCGCCAGGACGGCTCGATCTTCGGGGTCAGGGAGAGCCAGTTCTGGCACCCCGAGCCCGGCCGGCTCATCACCGACTCCTTCGGTGACCGGCTGGCATCGCCGGTGGGCCCCGCCGCCGGGCCGCAGACCCAGCTGGCCCACAACATCCTGGTCGCCTACCTGACCGGCGCCCGGTTCATGGAGCTGAAGACCGTCCAGAAGATCGACGGCGAGGAGCTGCGCCAGGCCGTGGCCAAGCCGTGCATCCAGGCGCAGGACGAGGGCTACAACTGCGAGTGGTCCACCGAGCTCACCGTCGCGCAGGCGTATGACGAGTACGTCAAGGCGCACTTCGCGATCGCGGTGCTGGGCAAGGAGCTAGGGCTCGGCACCATCGACGAGGTGGCCTTCAACATCAGCGTCGGCTACGACCTGGAGGGGTTGAAGGGCGACAAGGTCAGCTCCTTCATCGACGCCATGATCGACGCCTCGGGCACCCCGATCTTCGGTGAGTGCCGCGACTGGGTGCAGGGGCACCTCGGCGAGCTCTCCCGCTTCACCCGCGAAGACCTCGACGCCCTCAGTCCGGCGGTGAGCAGGTCGGTCACGCTGTCGACCATGCACGGGTGTCCGGCCGACGAGATCGAGCGGATCGCCATGCACCTGCTCACGGAGAAGCACCTCAAGACCTTCGTGAAGTGCAACCCGAGCATGCTCGGCTACCAGTTCGCCCGGGACTGCCTCGACCGGCTCGGCTATGACTACCTCCGCTTTGACGACCACCACTTCACGCAGGACCTCCAGTACGCAGAGGCGATCGAGATGTTCCGCCGGCTGACTGCGGTCGCCGGTGAGCAGGGCCTCGCGTTCGGCATCAAGCTCACGAACACCTTCCCCGTCCAGGTGCGCCGCCGCGAGCTCCCGGCCGAGGAGATGTACATGTCGGGCCGCCCGCTGCTGGCCCTCTCGCTGTCCCTGGCCCTGAAGCTCTCCCGGGAGTTCGACGGCGGTATGCCGATCTCCTTCTCCGGCGGGGTCGACGCCTTCAACCTCACCGAGATCCTCTCCACCGGCATCCAGCCGGTCACCGTCGCCACGACGATCCTCAAGCCGGGCGGGGCGACCCGGTTCCGCCAGCTGTCCAGCCTCGCCGCGGACGTCATGACCGACTACCGGGGCATCGACGTCGACAGGCTCGAGGCCCTGCTAGACCGCGTCCTCGCCGACGGGCGGTACCACAAGCGGTATCGCGAGAAGGTGCAGTCGCGCAAGACGGACTCGCCTCTGCCCCTGACGGACTGCTACAAAGCCCCCTGCCAGGACGGCGGCTGCCCGATCCACCAGCGCATCCCCGACTACCTCAAGCTCACCGCGGCCGGTGACTTCACGGGGGCGTTCGACGTGATCGCGTTCGACAACACGGCGCCGACGATCCTCGGGGTGCTGTGCTCGGAGCCGTGCCGGGACCGCTGCACGCGTCTGGACTGCGAGCAGGCCATCGACATGCGCGGCGTGAAGCTCGCCGCGGCCGACGGGGCGCAGGACGCCTTCATCGAGGCCATCACGGCGCCCGCGCTGCTCACCGACGCGAAGGTCGCCATCATCGGCGCCGGTCCGGCCGGGATCGCCGCAGCCATCTTCCTGCGCCGCAACGGCATGGCCGTCGAGGTGTTCGAGAAGCTCGACGGGCCCTACGGGATCGTCCGGTACATCATCCCGGGTTTCCGGATCACCCGCGAGCAGATCGAGCGCGACTACCAGCTCGCCGTACGCCTCGGGGTCCGGTTCCACTTCGGCGCCGACCCCGACTACGACGTCGGGGAGCTGAGGAAGACCTTCGCCCACGTGATCATCGCCACCGGTTCCTGGGGCAGGTGCCCGAGCCCGGTCCCTAAGGGCAATGGCAACGCTGGCAACACCGAGAAGGCTGACAGGACCCACAACAGCGGCAAAATAGTTGACGCCATCGACTTCCTGTGGCAGGCCAACAACGAGGGCGGAGCCAGGGTCGGCAGGCGGGTGGCCGTGATCGGCGCCGGCGACGTCGCCATGGACTGTGTCCGCACCGCGCAGCGAAGCCAGGGAGTCCAGGAGGCGGTCCTAGTCTACCGCCGCACGGAGCCCTACATGCCGGCGACCCAGCACGAGGTCGACCTGGTCCGCTCCGAGGGTCTGACCATGGAAGAGCTGCTCGCCCCCCTCTCCTACGACGGCGCCACCCTGCGCTGCGAGCAGATGCGGCTCAGCGACGAGGACGGCGGCGGCCGGCGCTCGGTGGTCGGCCTGGGCACCTTCGTGGACCTGCCCTTCGACACCGTGATCAGCGCGACCGGGGCAACGGTCCAGACCGGCGCCTACGCGAGGAACGGGCTGGCCCAGCACGCCAGTGGGCTGGCCGAGGTCGACGCGTGCTTCCAGAGCTCGATCGACCGTGTCCACGTCATCGGCGACGGGCGCCTCGGTCCCAGCACGATCGTGCGCGCCATCGCAGACGCGAAGACCGCGGTCCGGGCGATTCTTCAAGAGGAACACCTGTCTGTCGACTACGACAGCAGGCCGAAGAAGGTCGAGCGGGACGCCCGCGAGGTGCATGGACGACGGGGGTTGCTGATCACAGCGATCAACGGCAAGGCCGAAGGAGACCGCTGCCTGACCTGCGACGTGATCTGCGAGGTGTGCACCGAGGTGTGCCCCAACCGGGCCAATGTGGCGATCACCGTGCCCGGGTTCGCTGATCCCGCCCAGATCGTCCATATCGACGGCCTGTGCAACGAGTGCGGCAACTGTGGCACGTTCTGCCCGCACGCAGGCCTGCCCTACAAGGACAAGATCACGATCTTCTGGACTCGGGAGGACTTCGACGACTCCACCAATATCGGGTTTCTTCCGCTCGCCGGCGGCGCATACCTCACCCGTATGCCGGACCGCTCGGTTCGTGAGCACCGGGCCGACCGGCAGGACCTCCCCGGTGGGATGAGCCAGGTACTGGCCAGCATCGAGAAGGACTACTCGTACCTGTTCGCCGCACCGGTGGGAGCCAAGTCATGATCATCGGTAGCGGACCCGTCATCACCAACGACCCGGCGAACCCCTTCTTTCCCGACGGGGCAGTCGTCGTGCAGGGCAACAGCATTGCGGCGGTCGGTCCAGCGGCCGAGATCCGGGCCAGTCACCCCGGCCAGGAGATGGTGGACGTCGGTGGTCGGGTCATCATGGCGGGCCTGATCAACGCCCACACGCACGCCTACAGCGCGTACGCGCGCGGGATGGCGGTCCACCAGCCGACCCGCAACTTCACCCAGATCCTCGAGAACCTCTGGTGGCGGCTGGACCGGCTGCTCACCCTGCAGGACGTGGAGCTGAATGCGGGCACCACGTTCATCGAGAGCATTCGCAACGGGGTGACAACGGTCTTCGACCACCACTCCAGCCCCAACGCCGTCTCAGGGTCGCTACAGACCATGGCGGACGTCGCCGGGCGCATCGGCATCCGGACCAGCCTGTGCTACGAGACCTCGGACCGGGACGGCGCCGGTGTTCTTGCTGCTGCCATCGAGGAGAACACCTCCTTCATGAAGATGGTGAACACCGACGAGCAGGACATGGTCAAGGGCCTGTTCGGGCTGCACGCCGCCTTCACCCTGTCCGAGGAGAGCCTGGATGCCGCCTGCGCTGCGAAGGAAGGCGTCGCCGGTGGATTCCACGTCCACGTCGCCGAAGCCGCGAGCGATGAGGCTGACTCCCAGGCGAAATATGCCAAGCGAGTCGTCCAGCGCTTCGACGACCACGGGATGCTCGGGCCCGAGACGATCGCGGCGCACTGTGTGCACGCCAACCCCGACGAGCTCGAGCTCCTCAAGGACAGGGATACGACTGTCGTCCACAACCCGCACTCCAACATGAGCAACGCCGTCGGGGTCGCATCTGTTGTCGACATGATCGAGCGCGGCCTGCGTGTCGGCCTGGGCACTGACGCCTACACCGCCGACATCCTTGTCTCCGCCCAGGTCGCCAAGATCCTGGCGAGCCACCACCTCGCAGACCCCACGGTCGGGTTCGGACAGGCGCTGCAGCTGGCCTTCGTCAACAACCCGAAGATCTGTGCGAAGTACTTCCGCAAGGACCTCGGGGTCCTGAAGGCTGGGGCGTATGCCGACCTGATCACCGTGTCCTACCGTCCCTTCACACCGCTGCACGCCGAGTCTGCGGGCGGCCACCTCCTGTTCGGGATGAGCGGGTCGCAGGTCAACGACACCATGGTGAACGGGGCTTGGGTGATGCGCGAGCGCGAAATCCTCACCGTGGACGAGGCGGCCATCTTCGCGCGGTCGACGCAACGAGCACCACACATCTGGGAACAGATGTAGGGCTGGGGGTGCACTCTATGTCGGTCTTGCTCAGCGGTGGGATGGTCACGACCGCGACCCAGTCACGCCTGGCTGCTGTGCGGTCCACTGACGGGCGCATCGTCGAGATCGGTGACCTGGTACCTCGGCCAGGGGAAGAGGTCATCGACTGCAGCGGGTGCCTGGTCCTGCCCGGGGGCATCGAGACGCACAGTCATCTCGACCTTGAGGCCGTGGGAACGGTCACGGCCGATGACTTCGCCTCCGGCACGCGGTCGGCACTAGCCGGTGGAACGACGACGGTTCTGGACTTCGGGACCCAGTTCCACGGCGAAAGCCTCGCGGAGGGCCTGGCGCGGTGGCACGACAAGGCCCGGGGCCAGGCAGTCACCGACTACGGCTTCCATCTTGCGATGACTCAGTGGCGCCCGGAGTTCGCCGATGAGATGGCGCAGATCGTCGCGGCCGGGATCACCTCGTTCAAGCTGTATATGGCCTATCGAGGCTCGATGATGGTCGAGGACGACGAGATCTACGCCGCGCTCTCGGCCAGCTCCCGTCTGGGTGCGACCATCGGGTTCCACTGCGAGAACGGGTTGGTGATCGATGCACTGGTCCGCGAGGAACTGGCTCGCGGCCATACCGGGACGTTCTACCACCAGCGCACAAGACCGCCAGCGCTGGAGCGGGAGGCGTTCGGCCGACTGACCACGATCGCCGAGCTGCTCGACGCCCAGCACTACATCGTCCACCTCAGCGCTGGGGAGACCATCGAGGAAGTCCGTCGGGCGCGCCAGCGTGGCAGCAAGGTGGTCGCCGAGACCTGTCCCCAGTACCTCCTGCTCGACGACAGCCTCTACGGCACCCCCGAGTGCGACGACCTGGAGGCCAGACAGTACGTCATGAGCCCTCCGCTGCGCGCGCCGGAGAACCTCGACGCGCTATGGGCCGGGCTCGCCGACGGCGACATCCAGTTCGTCGGCACGGACCACTGCTCCTTCAACCTGAAAGGCCAGAAGGACCAGGCACCGGACTTCGCCAGGATCCCCAATGGAGCGCCGGGGATCGAGCTCAGGCTCGCTCTCCTCTACACCTACGGCGTGGCAGCCGGGCGGATCTCGCCGGAGCGTTTCGTTGCCGTCACGGCGGAGAACGCGGCACGATACTTCGGGCTCTACCCCCGTAAGGGGACGTTGCTGCCCGGCAGTGACGCCGACATCGTCGTCAACGACCCCAAGCCAAGCTGGACCGTCCGTCACGACGTGCTCCACGACAACGTGGACCACACACCGTACGAGGGCCGACGGATCCAGGGCCGGGTGCGCGACGTGTTCCTGCGTGGCCACCACGTCGTGGCCGACGGGGTGCTCGCCGGCGATCTCGCCCCCGGGGAGTTCGTGCCCTGCGGTCTACCCGACAGCGACATCACCTAGCAAGCATCGACATCGAGTACCCGGCGGACGCCGGAGCACCGACCAGGATAGGGAGCAGCACCCTCATGAAGATCAACGTGAATGGCCAGGACTACTCGGTAACCGGCGAGAAGCCCCTGCTCTCCGTCCTGCGCGATGAGATCGGGATGCTGTCGGTCAAGGAGGGTTGCGACGACGCGACGTGCGGGACGTGCGTCGTCATCGCGGGCGGCAAGATCGTGAAGTCATGCTCGCGCAAGGCGTCGACGTTCGAAAGCCAGCAGATCATCACCACTGAGGGACTCAGCGAGCGCGAGAAGGACGTGTACGTCGAGGCGTTCGGCGAGGCGGGAGCCGTGCAGTGCGGTTTTTGCATCCCGGGCATGGTGATGGCGGGCAAGGCCCTCCTGGACAAAAAGCCCGACGCCTCCCGCGGCGACGTCACCAAAGGCATCCGCACGGAAATCTGTCGCTGCACCGGGTACAAGAAGATTGAGGATGCGATCCTGTCGGCCGGGCAGATGCTCCGGGACGACAAGGAGGTCACCGGCTCGAACGCGCGCATCCGGATGACCGACCGGGCGCACCGGCCGGACGCAGCCGCGAAGACCCTCGGTACAGGGCTCTTCGCCGACGACATCCGCCTTGACGGAATGATCCACGCCAAGGCGCTGCGGACGAAGTATCCCCGCGCCCTCATCAACGCGATCGACACGACCAAAGCAAAGGCTCACCCGGACTGCGTCGCCGTCCTCACGGCCCGCGACGTCCCGGAGAACAAGATCGGCCACATCGTTCACGACTGGGACGTGATGATCCGCGTCGGCGACACCACCCGCTATGTGGGTGACGCGCTCGCCCTGGTGGCAACGGCGGACGAGGACAAGCTCGACGAGATCCTGGCCCTCATCGAGGTGGACTACACCGAGCTAGAACCCGTGACGACGCCCCAGGACGCCCTGCGAGCGGACGCGCCGCTTATCCATGAGCGGGGGAATGTGTGCGCAGTGGAGCACCTCAGCCGCGGCGATGTCCGTGGCGCCCTGGCCAAGCCGGCCCACGTCGTGACCCGCAAGTTCAAGGTCCCGTGGCAGGAGCACGCTTTCCTCGAGCCCGAGTGCGCGGTCGCCGAGCCGGTGCAGGACGGGCTGAGGCTGTACACGAGCTCCCAGTCGGTCTACGACGAGCAGCGCGAGGTCTCGCGGATGCTCAAGCTGCCCTCCGAGAAGGTGCGCTCCACCGCGACGCTGGTCGGCGGCGGGTTCGGTGGCAAGGAGGACATGTCGGTACAGCACCACGCGGCGCTGATGGCCTGGCATACCGAGAAGCCGGTAAAGGTGAAGTTCTCCCGTCAGGAGAGCATGGACTACCACGTCAAGCGGCACCCGATGGACATGGAGTTCACCGTCGGCTGCGACGAGTTCGGGCGCCTCACCGCCCTGCGCGCCGTCCTGATCTCCGACACCGGGGCATACGCCTCCCTGGGCGGGCCCGTCCTCCAGCGCGCCTGCACGCACGCCGGCGGACCGTACAACTTCCAGAACGTCGACATCCTGGGTCTGGCGATGTACACGAACAACCCGGTCTCCGGCGCGTTCCGCGGGTTCGGCGTCGCCCAGAGCCTGTTCGCCATGGAAGGGTGCGTCAACGAGCTCTCCGAGATGTGTGGGCTTGACCCCTGGGAGTTCCGCTACCTCAACGTGGTGCGCCCTGGGGACGAGCTGCCAAACGGCCAGATCGTCGACGACGCGGTGGGCATCGTCGAGTGCCTGCAGTCGCTGAAGGGCGACTTCTACGAGCACCCCGGCGCCGGCCTCGCCGTCGGGATCAAGAACACCGGCCTCGGCGTGGGACTGGTCGATACCGGACGATGCGTGCTGTCCGTCGAGGACGGGAAGGTCCACATCCGCACCTCCGCGTCCTGCATGGGCCAGGGCATCGGCACTGTCGTCGAGCACATGCTCAGCGAGACGGTCGACACCACCCCTGACCGGATCGTCTTCGAGATGCCCGACACGGCGCGCACCCCGGACTCCGGGACGTCGACCGGATCCCGGCAGACGCTCTTCACCGGCGAGGCGGTCCGGCGAGCAGCCGAGCAGCTCCGTGACGCGCTCGCCGAGGTTGACAGCCTCGACCGACTGGAAGGCCGCGAGTTTTTCGGCGAGGTCTCGCCTCCGACCGACCCGATGGGCTCCAAGAAGCCGAACCCGGTCAGCCACGTGGGATACAGCTTTGGTGCGCAGCTCGTGGTCCTGGGCGACCAGGGCGAGGTCGAGAAGGTCATCACGGCCTTCGACGTGGGCACCGTGGTCAACCAGCAGGCTGCCGAGGGGCAGATCGAGGGCGGCGTCGTGATGGGCCTCGGCTACGCGCTGACGGAGGAGTTCAAGGTCGAGGGCGGCTACCCGATGACCCGCTACGGCCAGCTCGGGCTCTTCCGGTCGAACAAGACCCCCGAGATCGAGGTCCGCTTCGTCAAGTCACCCGGACTCGTCCCCTACGCCTACGGGGCCAAGGGTATTGGCGAGATCTGCTTGATCCCGACCGCTCCGGCCTGCGCCCAGGCGTACTACAACCGCGACGGGAAGCGACGCTACAGCCTGCCCCTGGAAGACACGTACTACAAGCAGGCTCGCCCTGCGAAAGCTCAGACTCCGTTGGAAACCGAACCGATGATTGGCATATCTGAATGAGCACTCCACGCCTTACTCTCAATGCCCACACAGACCGTGCGAGCGTCTCGAAAGCGGGAATCCCTGACCCGGCCTTCCATCCGTCGCTGCCGGACTTTGCGACCACCCCTCTGCGGTCCGCACCGAAGGCGGCGCAGCGTCTCGGTGTGCGCTCCGTTCTCGTCAAGGACGAGTCGCAGCGCCTGGGTATGCCCTCGTTCAAGATCCTCGGCGCGTCCTGGGCGGCCTACCGCACGATCATGGCGCATCTTGGGCTGCCCGTCGGTGCCCAGCCGACCCTCGACAAGCTGCGCGAGGCAGTGGCTGCCAAGGGGTCCGACCTCACCCTGGTGGCTGCGACCGACGGCAACCATGGCCGGGCGGTGGCCCGGATGGCCAAGCTCCTGCGCCTGGCCGCGATCATCATCGTTCCTGGCGGAACGGTCGACAGCCGAATTGAGGCGATCAGCGGCGAAGGAGCCGAGGTGCGCGTCGTGAAGGGCGGGTATGACGAGGCGATCGCAGCCAGCGCAGCGTTGAGCGATGAGTTGCATGTCGTGATCTCGGACACCTCCTGGGAGGGCTACACCGACACTCCCGGCTGGGTCATCGACGGCTACTCCACAATGCTCAAGGAGGTCACTGACGAGATCGAGGCCGGGCACGTCGCCGAGCCGACGGTCGTCGTTGCCCAGATGGGGGTCGGGGCCTTTGCGGCGGCGGTGACACGCCAGTTCGCCTCACGTCCGGCACGGTTGCTCGTCGGTGTCGAGCCGGTCAGCGCCGACTGCATCATCACCAGCGCCGAGGCGGGCAAGATCTTGACGATCCCCGGAGAGCAGGACTCGATCATGGCCGGCCTGAACTGCGGCACGCCGTCAGTCATTGCGTGGGACGACGTCCTTCGCGGGTTCGACGTCTTCGTCACGGTCACCGACGACGACGCACGGGATGCTATGCGGCTCCACCACGACGACGGGGTCGAAGCCGGCGAGAGCGGCGCGGC
>JACMPC010000220.1 GCA_014377705.1 Dermatophilaceae bacterium | reverse complement strand
GTCAACGGCATCGCGGCCGTGGAGCCATACCTCTATCCGGGTGACAAGCCCAGCGACCTGACGTTCGATGTCACAGTCCCGGTCGAACGAGTCTGGGTGATGGGCGACCATCGCAGCGATTCTTCAGACTCGCGTGCCCATCTGGGTGATCCTGGAGGAGGAATGGTGCGACTCGACGACGTGATCGGGAGGGCTGGGATGATCTACTGGCCGCCGAGCCGGGTCCGTATCCTCGGCGCGCCCGGCCTCGCGGAGGGCACCTCGACCAACGCAAGCATCGTGGGGGAGAGCCGTCGGTGAGTGTGCCCGAGACAGAGGGGGGCGAGCGCCGGCGCGACGTGCAACGCCGGCGCGAGGCCGAGCGCCCGCACGAGGCCGACCGTCGGCGGGATGTCCGCCATCGTGGCGACAACCAGCACCGGCGACCGATGGTGACGCCGATGCTGCGCGAGTCCGTGATTGTCATCGGGCTGGCGCTGGTGCTGTCCCTGATCGTCAAGACCTGGCTGATGCAGGCGTTCTACATCCCCTCGGAGTCCATGGAGAACACTCTTCTCAAGGGTGACCGGGTGATCGTCAACAAGCTGGTTCCCTCGCCCATAGCCGTCAGGCGGGGAGACGTCATCGTCTTCCAGGACCCGGACCACTGGTTGCCGCCGGTGCAGCCGGTGCAGCGCACCCCGGTCGGGAGCGCCCTCAACTCGACCCTGACCTTCGTCGGGCTGCTGCCCAGCGACGAGGGCAACCACCTGATCAAACGGGTGATCGGTCTGCCGGGCGATCACGTTGTCTGCTGCAACTCGCAACGGCGGCTGACCGTCAACGGCGTGGGGCTGAGCGAGCCGTATCTCTTCCCCGCAGACGTGCCGAGCCTGGAGACTTTCAACATCACCGTCCCGGCTGGTCGGGTCTGGGTGATGGGGGACCACCGATCCGACTCGGCCGACTCCAGGCCGCACGACCAGGGCTCAGGGGGCTCCAAGGGGACGGTTCCGGAGAGCCTGATCGTGGGTCGTGCCATCGCCGTGGTCTGGCCCTTCCAGCACTGGGCCGCACTGTCCAACCCCGGCGAGACGTTCGCGCGAGTCCCCACGGCTACGGCCAGATGACTTCAGGCACCGCGTCTCTGCGCACTCACCGGCCCTCGCTGAGGGTCGAGCGGGGGTTGCAGCGCGCAGGGCACCGCCTGATAGCTGGCATGGACGAGGTGGGTCGGGGAGCCCTCGCGGGGCCGGTCTCTGTCGGCGTCGTGGTCATCGACGAGGTATGCCGGTCGGCGCCCGCCGGGGTGAAAGACTCCAAGATGCTCTCGCACCAGGTGCGCGAGCGCCTCGTGCCGCGGATCCAGGCCTGGGCGACCGCCTATGCGGTCGGGCACGCCTCCCCGGGGGAGATCGACCGGTACGGGATCATGGTGGCGCTGCGCATGGCAGGCACCCGCGCGCTCGGCGCGCTGCCCGTCATACCGGATCTGGTGCTTCTTGACGGCAACCATGACTGGCTCACCGATCCCGGACGTGTCGGGCTGCTCGGGCTTCTCCAGGACGAGCGCGACCGGCTCGACAGCCTCGCTTCCGGTCTTCCGATCAGCACGATCCCGGTCAGGACCATGATCAAGGCTGACATGTTCTGCTCATCGGTGGCGGCTGCGAGCGTGCTGGCCAAGGTCGAGCGCGACGCGATGATGGTGGCACTGGCGGTCGAGGTGCCGGACTATGCCTGGGCACTGAACAAGGGCTACTCCGCGCCCGAGCACTTTGCGGCGCTGGAGTCGCACGGCGCCAGCGCGCATCATCGTCGGTCGTGGCACCTGCCCGGGCTGGGCAGGACAGCCGACCTGGGTCGTTTTCCTGCCCCTGACCGGGGGGGGCGCTGAGGCCCCGGTGATGCATGATGGTGCGGTGCATACCGAATGCTCAGCCGAGCGATGAGCGAGGCAGTCAATGTGCAAGGCAGCGATGAGCGAGGCAGTCTGTGAGCTCTGAGGACCTGGAAAAGTACGAGACCGAGATGGAGCTTCAGCTCTATCGCGAGTATCGCGACGTCGTGGGTCTGTTCACCCACGTCGTGGAGACCGAGCGACGCTTCTACCTGGCTAACTCGGTGGAGGTGAAGGTCTGTGGCGAGGGTGGCGAGGTCTACTTCGACGTCACGATGTCCGACGCCTGGGTCTGGGATGTCTACCGCCCGGCGCGCTTCGTCAAGAATGTGCGGGTCGTGACGTTCAAGGACGTCAATGTCGAAGAGCTGGCCAAGAACGAGCTCGAGCTGCCCAAGGATGCCGGCTTCTGAAGAGTCCGTTCCCTCTCTGGCCGGCAGCAACCTGAAGAGCGCGGCCACGAACCGGTGGCTAGACTCTGGGCAACCTGAAAGTGCGTGGGCTGTGCCCGGGTTGCGCGACATCACTAGGTCCCAACGGAGGCTGCACATGTTCACTCGGATCGCCGTCGTCAACCGTGGTGAGCCAGCGGTTCGGCTCATCCGCGCCGTGCGAGAGCTGAACGAGGAACACGGTTTCGGCATCAAGGTCATCGCCCTGCACACCGAGGCCGAGCAGCGGACACTCTTCGTGCGTTCCGCCGATGAGTCGGTCTGTCTTCGCAACGTCGAGTCTGCGGGAGGTCCCTACCTCGACCACTCGGAGCTCGAGCGAGCACTGCGGGTCAGCGGGGCGGACGCGGTATGGGTCGGCTGGGGCTTCGTGGCCGAGGACCCCGACTTCGCCGACCTCTGCGCGCGGCTGGGACTGGTATTCATCGGTCCGCCTGCGAGCGTGATGCGGCAGGTCTGCGACAGGATCGAGGTGCGGCTCCTGGCGGAGAAGACGGGTGTTCCGGTGGCCCCGTGGAGTGGCGGACCGGTGTCGAGCCCGCGGGAGGCAGCGCGCCATGGCGACGCGATCGGGTACCCGCTGGTCATCAAGGCCAGGGGCGGCCGGGGCATCCGGGGCATCACCGTGGTCTCTTCCGCCGATGAGCTGGGGGTCGCCTTCGCGGGCGCCCAGGCTGAGGCCGCGAGCGCTTTCGGCGATCCGGTGGTCTTCCTGGAGAGCGTGGTCAGCGGAGGTCGCAACATCGAGGTCCAGATCGTCGCCGACGCCCATGGCACCGTCTGGGCGCCCGGGGTACGGGACGTCTCCATCCAGCGGCGCGACAACTGGAAGCTGGTCGAGGAGTCCCGCTCCCCTTCGCTGGGTGTCGAGCAGGAGGGTCGGCTGCAGGCTGCGGCGGTGGCCCTCGTGCACGCTGCCGGCTACTGCGGGGTGGGGACTGTCGAGTTCGCCTATCAGCCCTCTGACCAGACCTTCACCTTCGCGGAGGTGAACGCCAGGCTGCAAAGCGACCATCCGGTCACCGAGGCCACCACGGGGCTCGACCTGGTCAAGCTGCAGCTGCTCGTGGCTGATGGTGAGCCGCTGGCCGGGCAGGCTCCGACGCACAACGGGCACTCCATCGAGGCCCGCCTCAACGTCGAGGATGCGGATGAGGGTTTTGCCCCCGCTCCGGGCAGGGTGGTGCTGCTCAATCTGCCGTCCGGCCCCGGCATCCGGGTCGACACCGGCATTGCCTCTCTGGACGTGATTCCTCCCGGCTACGACTCGATGGTCGCCAAGATCATCGCCTGGGGGAAGGACCGCCCGGAGGCCCTGTCCCGGTTGCGCTGCGCCGTGCGCGACACCACTGTCGTCCTGCGTGGTGGCACGACCAACAAGTCGTACCTGCTCGACCTGCTGGCCCGTCCGGAGGTCGTCTCAGGTGAGGCCGACATGGCCTGGGTGAACAGCTTCCGCTCCACCACGCCGGCGCCGGCACGTTACGCCGCCGTGGCCCTGCTGAGCGTGGCCATCGCCGAGTATGACGCTGAAGAGGCGCTTGAGCGGCAGTCTTTCCTCGGGTCCGCCCGCGGTGGCCGACCGCGGGCAGAGCACGCCGTTGGCCGCAAGGTAGAGCTCGGCTACCTGGGGGCCACTCATCGGGTCGGCGTGGCCCAGGTCGGTCCCCACCGATATCGCCTGGAGATGGACGGGCGGTTCCTGGACGTGGATGTCGACCGGCTGAACGCCTTCGAGAGCCGGCTGGGACTTGGCGGGGCGCCTTTCCACATCGTGTCGGTGGCCGGTCCGGCGGGCTATCTGGTTGAGGTCGACGGTGTGAGCCACCGGATCGCCGGGGATGGGTCCGGATTGGTCCGGGCCCCGGCTCCGGCGGTGGTGGTCGCGGTGCACGTCGCCGCGGGGGAGGACGTCGAGGCCGGAGCCATGATTGCCGTGCTGGAGAGCATGAAGCTCCAGACGGCGGTGCGGGCGCCCCGCTCCGGGCGGGTGCGAGAGGTCTTCGCCCGGGTCAACTCCCAGGTGGACTCCGGCGCGCCGCTGCTTCGGCTCGATCGCCGCGTCGGGGAGGAAGTGGTGTCCGGGGCCCCTGCTGTCAGCTTCACCACGCCGGCTCACGGCGGGCCCCCGGATGCTCCGACGCGGGCGCGCGAGCACATTGACGCGCTGTGCGCCATGATCACCGGCTACGACGTGAGCCCGAAGCGGGGTCTCAACCTGGTTCTCGAGTATGGCGATCTGCGCGACGAGCTAGGTCAGGACGCCGGTCTGATGCGCGCGGAGCTCGCCCTGCTGACCACCTTCGCAGACCTGTGTGAGCTCTCGCGCAACCGTCCCACCAGCGCCGAGGAGGATACCGAGGAGCGCGTCCACAGTCCCCAGGAGCACTTCCACACCTACCTGCACTCGCTGGACCTCGAGCAGGAGGGCCTGCCCACCGAGTTCCGGACCAGGTTGTCGCGGGTGCTTCGCCACTACGGCGTCACCGACCTGGAGCGGACTCCCGACCTGGAGGAAGCGGTCTACCGGGTGTTCCTGGCCCAGCAGGGGGCGGCCGACCAGATCCCGATCGTCGTCGCCGTGCTGCAGCGCAGGCTGGTTGAGGCAGAGGCGTCCACCGGATCCGCTCGTGGTGAGATGAGGGAGGTCCTTGACCGGCTGATCATCGCCACCCAGCTTCGCTACCCGACTGTTGGCGACCTCGCCCGGAGCATCCGGTTCCGGTTCTTCGACAGTCCTGTCATCCAGGCGGCCCGGGAGCTGGTCTACGCGGGAGTCCGTGAACAGGTGGCGTATCTCGACGAGCATCCGGGCGCCGCCGACTACGCGCGACGGATCGAGACCCTGACGGCGAGTCACGAGCCCCTCATCGGGATGCTGGCCCGGCGCATCGGGGTCAACAGCTCGGGGCGTGAGCCCATGCTCGAGGTTCTCACCCTGCGCTACTACAAGGTCCGCGCGCTGGCGACCGTGAACGCCTTCCTGCACGAGGGTCGCCAGTTCGTGACCGGCGCCTACGAGCTGGGGGGCAGTCGCATGCACCTCATCGCGGGGGTGGGTGCCCTTTCCGAGCTGCCGGCCTGCCTGGTGAGCGTCGCAGAGCTGGCCGCAACAGTCGCCGACCCGACGAATCTCGTGGTCGACCTCTACCTCTCCTCGGGCGACCCGTCGTCCGACCCGGACGAGCTGGCTCTGAGGCTGGCTGACGCTCTGGCCGAGGTGCCGGCTCTGCCCGTCGGACGTCGGGTGACCGTCACCGTCTGCCAGCCCACCGGTGAGCACGTGCAGCTCACCTTCCGCCCGTCGCAGGGGCGCCTGGAGGAGGAGCGCGTCATACGCGGTATGCATCCGTTGATCGGTCAGCGTCTTGACCTGTGGCGGCTGAAGAACTTCAAGGGCACCCAGCTTCCGTCCACAGACGACACGTACCTGTTCCATCTGGTCGCTCCCGACAACCCGGCCGATGAGCGACTGGTGGCCTATGCCGAGGTCCACGATGCCACTGCGCTGCGGGACGCTTCCGGCCAGGTCGTCGCCTTCCCTGCCTTTGAGCGCAAGCTTGCCTCGTGCCTGCAGAGCATCCGCACCAACCAGGCCGAGCGCGGCAGCGGGCGCCGGCTCGATGCCAACCGCATCGTCCTGTACGTGTGGCCCCCGGTCGAGGTCCCCCTGAACGAGCTGAGCGCCGTCGCAAGGGCGAGTGCCCCCATGACGGTGGGCGCGGGACTCGAGGAGATCATGATGCTGGTCCGGCACAGGACCCAGCCGCTGGAAGCTCTTCGGGAGGTGGCGGTGATCTTCTCCTACCGGCCGGGGGCGGGGGTGGACGTGACCGTGACCCAGCCGTCGACCGAGCCCCTGGCTCCCCTGGACGAGTACACCCAGAAGGTTCGCCGCTCGCGTGCTCGCGGGACCGTCTATCCCTACGAGATCGTGCCGATGCTCACCGGGGCCGACGGCACCTTCACCGAGCTCGA
This sequence comes from Dermatophilaceae bacterium, assembly GCA_014377705.1. Taxonomy (GTDB): domain Bacteria; phylum Actinomycetota; class Actinomycetes; order Actinomycetales; family Dermatophilaceae; genus UBA4719. The sequence continues at coordinate 856 of JACMPC010000220.1, read as the reverse complement.
CCTGGATCAGGATGGCCGGCTGGTGCCGGTCGACCGCCCCCGCGGGCAGAACCCCTCGGGGATCGTCGCCGGGCTGGTCTCGACTCCCACAGCCCGCCATCCCGACGGTATGGTGCGGGTCGCCCTGTTCGGTGACCCCACCAAGGCGCTGGGTTCGGTGGCCGAGCCGGAGTGCGCGCGGATCATGGCCGCTCTCGACCTGGCCGAGGAGATGGCGGTGCCGCTCGAGTGGTTCGCCCTGTCCTCGGGCGCCATGATCTCGATGGACAGCGGCACCGAGAACATGGACTGGGTGGCCCGCGCGCTGCGCCGGCTGATCACCTTCACGCAGGCCGGTGGCGAGGTGAACGTGATCGTGGCGGGGATCAACGTCGGGGCGCAGCCTTACTGGAACGCCGAGGCCACGATGCTCCTGCACACGAAGGGCATCCTGATTATGACTCCGGACAGCGCCATGGTGCTGACCGGCAAGCAGTCCCTGGACTACTCCGGAGGTGTCTCGGCCGAGGACAACTTCGGGATCGGTGGATACGACCGGGTCATGGGGCCGAACGGCCAGGCCCAGTACTGGGCGCCCAACCTGAGGGCCGCCTGCCGGACGCTGTTCGCCCACTACGAGCACACCTACATCGCCCCCGGGGAGCACGCCGGGCGCCGGGCGGACAGCAGCGACCCCTGTGACCGTGATGTGCGCAGCTATCCGCACGTTCATCCGTGCAGCGACTTCACGACCGTCGGAGACATCTTCTCCGACGAGGTCAACAAGGAGCGCAAGAAGGCGTTCGACATCCGCACGGTCATGCGTGCCGTGGTGGACCAGGACCATGCCGTGCTGGAGCGCTGGGCCGGCATGGCC
>JACMPC010000219.1 GCA_014377705.1 Dermatophilaceae bacterium | reverse complement strand
TGATCTACAACGGCTCCTACGTACCGCTGCGGGGCATCGCCATGAGCGAGGCGTTCAAGTCCACCGTCGACATCAGCTTCGATGTCCGCGGCGGCCTGATCATCCGTCAGATCCACCACTGGGCGGCCCTGATGTTCACCGTCGCGATCACGGTGCACATGTTCCGGGTCTTCTTCACGGGTGCCTTCCGCAAGCCGCGCGAGGGCAACTGGGTCATCGGCACGATCCTGTCCCTGCTGGCGATCAACGAGGGCTTCACCGGGTACTCCCTGCCGGACGACCTCCTCTCGGGCACCGGCCTTCGGGCGGCTGAGGGCTTCATCCAGTCGGTTCCCGTCGTGGGCTCCTACATGTCCTACTTCCTTTTCGACGGCGCCTTCCCCGGCGAGGCGATCATCCCCCGCCTCTTCACCGTGCACGTGCTCCTGCTCCCGGCCGTGATCATCGGGCTGTTCACCGCCCACATCGTGCTGGTCGCCGTCCACAAGCACACCCAGTACCCCGGCCCGGGCAAGACCAACGACAACGTGGTCGGCTACCCGATGATGCCCGTCTACATGGCAAAGGCGGGCGGCTTCTTCTTCATCGTCTTCGGCATCACCACCCTGATGGCCGCCCTGGTCACCATCAACCCGATCTGGTTGTACGGCCCGTATGACCCGACAGCAGTGACCGCCGGCGCACAACCCGACTGGTACATGGGCTTCGCGGACGGGGCGCTTCGCCTCTTCCCGGGCTGGGCCGAGTTCGAAGTCTTCGGGTTCACCCTCAGCCTGAACGTGTTCATCCCCTCGCTGATCGTGATGCCGCTGCTCTACACCATCGCCGGGGCGTACCCGTTCATCGAGTCCTGGGTCACCGGTGACAAGCGCGAACACCACCTGCTCGACCGCCCGCGCAACGCACCGACCCGCACCGGGCTCGGTGTCATGGCGATCACCTTCTATGTGATCCTGTTTTTCGCCGCCGGCAACGACCTGATAGCGATCAAGCTGGGGCTTTCCATCAACGACATCGTCAGAACGTTCCAGGTCCTGATCTGGGTGTTGCCGCCACTGGCCTACTGGGTAACCAAACGGATCTGCATGAGCCTGCAGCGTCGAGACCATGACACGGTGTTGCACGGTCGCGAGAGCGGTCGGGTGGTGCGCACAGCAGAGGGCAGCTTCTTCGAGGTCCACGAGCCACTATCTGAGCAGGAGCGCTGGACCCTGGTGCAGCATGAGACCCTCACGCCCATTGAGCTGACCGCCACCGTCGATGCGAACGGGGTCCGCAGGACCATCACCCGCAGGAAGCGTCTGCACGCCAAGATCTCAGGCTTTTACTTCGCCGACGGTGTCCATCCGGTGTCACCGGCCGAGCTGGCCGCGGCTCACCACGACGGCTCCGCACGTGAGGCGATCACGACCGGGCAGGACAGCGAGCCCCTGCACTGGGTCGGGCAGCTGCACGGTGGCGCGGATGAACGCCCGGAGACCGACGCCTATGCCAGCCACGAGAATGGGGTGGACGCGGGCCCGCCCGCATCACGCTGACCTGGCTCCAGCACAGTGGGCCGGCTCCAGTGCAGCGAGCCTGCGCAACCACACAGGGTGGTTCCACCAACGCGGCCACGGCTCAATCCAGGGGGGCTTGGCTCAACCGCGCAAAAGCTCTGCCAGACGCGTTGCCAGGCCGTGTTCCTCGCCTCTCAGCTGCAGCTCCTTGGTCCGTGAGGTCTGGCCTCTGACCAGGTTCACGTCGACGCGACGCAGGCCGAATGCCTTGGCAACCGCCTTCAGAACGCCCTCGGTTGCCGCGCCGTCCACGGCTCGCTGGGCCACGAACACGATGAGGGTCGCGCCCTGCCCCGGTGAGGCCTCGCCATACTCGCCGCCGACCTTGGTCCGTGACGCCCCCGGCTTGACCCGCACTTGCAATCTCATGTGCCCCAGTATCTCCCCGCAACCCTGCTCCCCGGCCATCCCACGTGGGACAGTGGCGGTGTGGTGACTATGACTGATCGGGAGTTTGACGACGCTGTCGGAGAAGCACTCGACGATGTGCCGGCCGAGCTGCTGGGTCTGATGAACAATGTCGTGTTCCTGGTGGAGGCTGAACCCCCGTCCCGCGAACCCGACCTGCTCGGGGTGTACGACGGCACGCCGCTGACCGAGCGGGATGAAGGCTGGGCCGCCGGAGCCCTGCCGGACCGGATCACGATCTTCCGGGGTCCGACGCTGCGGATCTGCCGGACCCGCGAGGAGGTGCTGGACGAAGTGGCCGTCACCGTGGTTCACGAGATCGCGCACCATTTCGGCATCGACGACGACCGCCTGCATGAGCTCGGATGGGACTGATTCACTCCACCCAGAACTGAGTGACCTCAGCCGGTACTGAGTCAAGCCACCGAGGGCTCTCCAGTCACGTAAACCCGGGCTGCCACAGGCCACCGACCGTCCCGCAGCCTTTCAGGCCAGCGCGCTCTGAGCCTGCCATCGGGCATAACTGTAAACCCAGACGCCGATGCCCTCGGTCGGCTGGAAGGCCCGCTTGGAGCCGGTGAAGGTGACAACGTCGCCCATCTTCGAGTTCTTGAACATCCACTCGGCGTTCGCGGGGGACATGTTGGTGCAGCCGTGCGATACGTTCTGAGTCCCCTGGGCACCGACTGACCAGGGCGCGGAGTGGACGAACTCACCCGTCCAGGTCAGCCTCAGATTCCATGTGGTGTTGATCTTGTAGTAGTTGGGGCTGCCCTTGGGGATGCCAACCGTGGCCGAGTCCATCACGATCGCATCGCGGCGCTCGATGATGACCTTGGTGCCGCTGCGGGTCTCGGTCAGCGGCCCGGGCTTGCCGGTGCTCACCGGGAAGGTGTGGATGATCCGGCCATCTCTGCGCAGCGTGAGCTGGTGCACCTTCATGTCCACATTGCTGATCATGGACGAGCCTACGATGAAGCTGGTGCCCTTGTCGGCCGTGATCCATTTGTTGCTCCCGGTTTCCAGTCCGTGCAGCGGTGCGGACACGGTGACCCTCGTACCGGGTTTCCAGAAGGTCCGTGGCCGCCACATCAGCTGTCTCTGGTCCAGCCACCCCCACGACCCGGCCTGGGCCGGGACGGTCGTGAGCCGCATCTGCTTCTCCACCCCGGCTCGCTGGGCCTTCGTCGACACGACAGAGCCGAACTGGACGATCACTGGCATGCCCACCCCGACGACTCCGTCGCCGGGGATCAGGTCATAGGTCGCCGAGGTCTTCGGTCTGAGGGTCGTGAACCGGGACCTTGTCGACGTCGACGCGCCTTGGGGCCCAGTCGCCGCGATCGTGAGGGTGTACGTCGTGGCAGGTTGTAGCAGTTCGCTGGTCTTCCAGGTGGCACCGGGGCCGGACCGTCCAGCCACCCTTTTGCCATTGTCATCCACCAGGGTCACTGTGCGCAGGGTGCCTGAGGATACCGACACGGTGACCGGAGCATCGGGCCGGACACGGACAGCGCGATTCGCCGGAGACACCCTGACAATTGCCGGCACGGCAACGCTGGTCGGTCTTGCGGTGGGTTGCGTGTCGGGCGAGATCTGAGCTGAGCTCTGAACGGTGCCGTTGACGGCTGGACCAGCCGACGGACTGCCGATGCAGGCCAGCAGGAGCAAACTGAGCCCCACCAGGGCCACGCTGTAGCCGTGGCCACGGGGGGACCGCATCAACATGGTCATCGCGCCATACCGTCTCCCCACACACGGCTTTTCGCCGATGGTCACCGCACCCCACATGAGGCTGGCCGAACAGTGCAGTGCAAGACATTCGCAAGGTCCCGGAAGGATGCCTCACCTATGGGCACAGATAGCAGAACTCTTCAGGTTAATCGCCTCTACCCAGTTTTTCTCAGAATACCCTGCCGGGCCTGCACGGCGCGACCAACGCCTGATCAGACTGCGTGCTCGCCCCGGAAATACTCGAAGGTCCAGCCGATGGTGGCGAGGGCGCTCAGGCTCAGGCCAATAATTGCCAGCCACCAGCCCACGGCCAGGCCCAGGAAAAGGACGCCAGCGGAGGCGGCCACCGCAAGCGGCCACCAGCTGTGCGGGCTGAAGAATCCGTACTCCCCCTCGGCTGCCGAGATCTGGCCCATGGGGTCATCCTCGGGGCGAGCGTTCAGCTTGCGGCCGGTCTCCCAGAGGTAGAAGCCGATCAGGGCCGCCACTCCGCCGGAGAGGTACAGCCCGAAGGGACCGACCGGCTCGCTCCAGTGGGTCACCATCCCGTAGACGGACCCGATGATGACGAAGAAGACACCGATCCCGGCGAACAGCCTGAACTCGACCTTCATCGCGGGTCACCACCCAGCTTGCCGTCGCGACCGGCGCTGCCGGGTGGGGTGGTCCCCTTCCCTGGTTCCTGAAGATCCGCGCTGCCCAGCAGGGTGTCCAGGACATTCTGGTCGGCCACCGGGGCCTCGGACTCAGCCACTTGGGGGTGGTGCAGGTCGAATGCCGGACGCTCGGAGCGAATCCGCGGGATCGACTCGAAGTTGTGCCGCGGCGGCGGGCAGGACGTCGCCCACTCCAGCGACCCGCCATACCCCCAGGGGTCATCGGTCTCGACCATCGGTGCCGTGCGGTAGGTCTTCCACACGTTGTACAGGAAGGGCAGCGTCGAGGCACCGAGCAGCGCCGCACCTAAGCTGGAGAACTGGTTCATCCAGGTGAAGCCGTCTTCGGGCAGGTAGTCCGCGTAGCGGCGTGGCATGCCCTTGACACCCAGCAGGTGCTGGATCAGGAAGGTCGCCTGGAAGCCGACGAACAGCATCCAGAAGTGAATCTTGCCCAGCTTCTCGTCCAGCATCCGACCGGTGAACTTGGGCCACCAGAAGTAGAAACCGGCAAACATGGCGAACACCACAGTGCCGAATACCACATAGTGGAAGTGAGCCACCACGAAATAGGAGTCAGTGACGTGGAAGTCCAACGGTGGGCTGGACAGGATGACGCCGGTGAGTCCGCCAAACAGGAACGTCACCAGGAACCCGATAGCCCACAGCATCGGGGTCTCGAACGTCACTGACCCGCCCCACATCGTGCCTATCCAGTTGAAGAACTTCACCCCTGTCGGCACGGCTATCAGCATCGTCATGATGGCGAAGAACGGGAGAAGGACCTGCCCGGTCGCATACATGTGGTGTGCCCACACGCTGATGGAGAGGGCCGCAATCGCGATAATGGCGAAGATCATGGACTTGTAACCGAACAACGGCTTGCGGGAGAACACCGGGATGATCTCGCTGATGATGCCGAAGAACGGCAGCGCGATGATGTAGACCTCGGGGTGTCCGAAGAACCAGAACAGATGTTGCCAGAGCATGGCTCCGCTGTTGGCCGGGTCAAACACATGCGCCCCGAGCCGTCGGTCAGCGCCCAGGGCCAGCAGTGCGGAGGCCAGCACCGGGAAGGCCATCAGGATCATGATCGAGGTGACCAGGATGGTCCAGGTGAACAACGGCATCCGAAACATCGTCATGCCCGGAGCTCGCAGGCAGATGATCGTGGTGATGAAGTTGACCCCACCCAGGATTGTGCCGAAACCACCCAGTGCCAGACCGAAGACCCACAGGTCACCGCCCAGGCCGGGGCTGTACACCACGTCCGAGAGCGGCGCGTAGGCGAACCAGCCGAACGCCGCCGCTCCCTGCGGGGTAAGGAAACCGGCGCTGGCGATCAGGCCGCCGAACAGGTACATCCAGTAGGCGAGCATGTTCAGCCGCGGGAAGGCGACATCCGGCGCGCCGATCTGGATCGGCATGAGGGCGTTGGCGAATCCTGCGAACAGCGGAGTTGCGAACAGCAGCAACATGATCGTGCCGTGCATGGTGAACAGCTGGTTGTACTGCTCAGGGTTGTCCACGATCTGCAGGCCGGGGGCGAAGAGCTCGGTCCGGATGACCAGGGCGAGCAGCCCGCCGATCATAAAAAAGGCGAACGAAGTGATGAAGTACAGGTTGCCGATGACCTTGTGGTCAGTGCTGGTGACCCACTTGACCACGGTCTGACCGCGCGACCGGCGACGGATGACGGGGCCGGAGTCGACGGCGAGGCCCGGCTTGACCATGGTCATCAGTTACTCCCCTTAGTGGGCAGATACTGCTGCTGTCCCGGTTGGATTTTTTCACGGCTCAGGCTGTTGGATAGCATGCCGGTGTTTCCCTTTGCCCGCAGCGACGCCATGTGCGCGTTGTAGTCGGCCAGCGGGACAACCTTGACCTGGAACAGCATGTTGGAGTGGTAGGCCCCGCACAGCTCGGCGCACTTGCCCTGGAAGGTTCCGATCTCGGTGGGCACGACCTGGAACCGGTTGACCCGGCCCGGGACGACATCGAGCTTCCGAAGGAACTGAGGCACCCAGAACGAGTGGATGACATCACGGGAGGTCAGCACGAACTCGACCCGCTTGTTCACGGGCAGATACAGGGCCGGCAAGGCGGCAGCAACGCCCGGTTTGCCGGTCAGCGCAACCATTGAGCTGGACTCGTAGGTCTTGGCGTCGATGTAGTTGAAGTCCCAGTTCCACTGCTTGCCGACCACGTTCACGGTCACGTCCGGCGTCGCGGAGACGTCCATCAACGTTGCCTCGTCCCGAGCGGTGTACACGAAGAGGACCGCGATCATGAACACCGGCACGATCGTGTAGAGGATCTCGATCGGCACGTTGTACCGAAGCTGCTCGGGGAGCCCGACGTCGTCCCTCTTGCGGCGGTAGGCCACCACGCACCAGCCGATCAGCCCCCAGACGAGCACGCCTACGCCAAGGGCAGCGATCCACGAACCAGTCCAGAGACTGGTGATCATGCCGCTCTCACTTGTCACGCCCTGAGGCAGATACCCGCGCTTGGCTGACTCGCTGCAGCCGCTGAGGGCCAGGGCGCAGGCCGCGAGAAGACCGACGACCAGCACACGCTTTTTGAAGGGAGCCGAAGTACTATCGTGCCGACGCAAGGTGCACCCTTCCGGTAGTCGTTGGCCAACATTAAAATCCTACTATGGCGAAAGGCTTTCAGGCGCCCCAAATTGCACTAACGTCCGGTGGGTGGCGCAACACCGAGGTCCCGATCTGCCGGCTGGCCCCTCCCGCGTCCTGCTTGACGCCACTAGCCCGCCCATGCTCCCCGCCGCCGCAGACACACTGCTGGCTGCCCTGGCCGCGGGCTGGGCCGACCCGCACCGGCTGTATGCCGAGGGCCGTACCGCCCGCGCCCTGCTGGACCAGGCCCGGGAGGTCCTTGCCCGGGGTCTGGCGGTGCGCCCCGCCGAGGTGTCCTTCCTACCGTCCGGCCCGGCCGCCCTCCGCTGCGGCCTGGAAGGGCTGAGGTATGCCGGTCGGCGTCGTGGCTCTCGCATGGTCGCGACCGCTGTCGAGCACTCCGCGATCCTGACCTCCGGCCGCTTCCTCGCCGCCACGGCCCGGGACCCGGCCCTGTTCGCCGAGGTGCCGGTCGACCGGATGGGGCGAGTGGACCTGGCCGCATTCGAGCAGGCGCTCGCCGCCGAAGGCACGGTCCTGGCCGCGGTGCAGTCGGCCAACGGGGAGGTCGGAACCCGCCAGCCCCTCGCACAGGCCCACGCGCTGTGCCGGGCACAAGGCATACCGATGCTGGTGGACGCCCAGGCATCCCTGGGACGTGACCCGGTGCCCGGGCACTTCGACGTTCTGGCCGGGGACGCCAGGTCCTGGGGCGGCCCGGGCGGCCTGGGGGTGCTGGTCGTCCCCGAACGCACGCGATGGCGCCGTCCCGGCCCCGTCAGCGACATCGAGCATGGTCGCGGCGACATCGAACCGGTGGTCGCCCTGGCCCTGGCGGCGGCAGAGGCCTGGCGGCAGACCGAGGCGGAGCACGCGGACCAGAGCGCGGCGTCCCGGGCCGTGATCGGGCGGCTGAGGGCGGCGGCGTCCGGCCTGGCTGACGTGGAGGTCGTCGGTGACCCGGCGGACAGCCTCCCGCACGTTGCGACCTTCTCCCTGCTGTATGTCGACGGCGAGGCGCTGGTGATCGAGCTCGACCGGCGGGGCTTTGCCGTGGCGTCAGGCTCGGCCTGCACGTCGAGCACGCTCGAGCCGAGCCACGTCCTTGCCGCCATGGGCGTGCTCACCCACGGGAATGTCCGGGTCACGCTGCCGTTGGACCCGATCGCCCCGACCCTTGACGATGACGTCAGCCGGTTCATCGCCGAGCTTCCCGACGCCGTCGCGGCCGTCCGGGCCCAACTCGGGGCCTCGGGCCTGTGAGTCCCGCTGCACGTCCTGACCCGGGCGTGCCCCCGGTCGAGGTCGACGCCCGCGGGCTGCGCTGCCCGCTGCCGGTGATTCGTCTGGCCGAGGCCGCCCGCGACGCTGCGGCCGGCGCGGTGATGGTTGTTCTGGCTGGCGATCCGGCCGCCCGCCACGACATCGCGGCCTGGTGCAGGATGCGCGACCACGAACTGCAGGACGTGACCGAAATCCGCGAGGCGACCGGGGCGGGGGCAGGCCCGGCATACCTGCGGTTCGTCGTGCTCATCCGGCATTCCAGAGATTCGTCGTCCTGATCCGGTTCAGCGGTCGAAGGCGGGCGGCAATGGCAACGGCAGTGAGCGCTCGAGCCGGGCGAGGTAGTCGCCGCGCGCGATCTCGGTGACCCCGAGGCTTGTCAGGTGCGGGGTCGCCCACTGGACATCGATGATCCGTCGCGGGTCCCCGTCCGCGAAGACCAGATCCGTCAAACCCACCAGTGCGCACTTGGACGCGTCGGTCGCAAGGTGGAACATCGACTCCCCCGCGAAGAGCCCGCCGACCGCCAGCCCGTAGAGGCCACCGAGGAGCTCACCACCGTGCCACGCCTCGACCGAATGGGCCCAGCCCAGCTCGTGCAGATTCGTGTATGCCGCCGTCATCTCGGCGGTGATCCAGCGTCCTTCCCGGGAGGGGTCGGCGCACAGGGCCATGACTTCCGAGAAGGCGGTGTCGACCCGGATATCGAACAGGCGCAACGACTTCCGCAGGGAGCGGCTGACTTTGACCTGGCCGGGCAGCAGCACGCCACGTGGGTCCGGCGACCACCACCCCGTGGGCGGCGTGCCGTCGTCGCCCAGGCCCATCGGAAACAGTCCGCCGCGGTAGGCCATCAGCAGGGTACCGGGCTCGAGATCGGCGCCGATACCGACCAGATCGTCCTGCGGCGTCGCCTGGCCGAGGTCCAGCTGCCAGGGTGAGGAGGGGGGCTCGATCGGCATCTGTCAGGCCAAGGAGGTCAGTGGCGTCGGGGGCGTCAATGGCCTCAATGGCCTCAATGGCCTCAATGGCCTCAATGGCCTCAATGGCCTCAGTGGCCTCAGTGGCCTCAGTGGCCTCAGTGGCCTCAAGGGCGCGGACAGGTCAGCCGGGGCTCGATCTCCTCGCACGCCTGTGCACCGTAGGCGCGGGTGAACCGGTCGAGAAACCGCTGGCGGCCCAGCTCGTACTCCTGGGTTCCGACGGTCTCCACGACGTAGGTGGCCAGCATCGAACCGAGCTGCGCCGAGCGCTCGTGCGCCAACCCCCAGGCCAGGCCGGTCAGGAAACCGGCCCGGAACGCGTCGCCCACTCCGGTCGGGTCTGCCTTGCGCACCTCGTTGGCTATCGCGACCTCGATCGGGCGCTCGCCGTGAGTGGCTATCAGCACGCCGTTCTTGCCCTTGGTGATGACCCGAGTCTGGACGTGTTCGGCGATCTCGGCCCCGCTCCAGCCCGTCTTCTGCTCGGTCAGCGCCGCCTCGTACTCGTTGGTGAGCAGGAAGGTCGCCCCGTCGATCAGCTCACGGATCGACTCGCCGTCCATGAACGCCAGCTGCTGCGACGGGTCGGCGGCGAACGGGATCTTGCGGGTCCGGCACTCCTCGGTGTGACGCAGCATCGCCTCGGGGTCGTTGGAGCTGATCACGGCAAGGTCCAGCCCGCCGACCCGCGCCGCGACCGGGCCGAGCTCGATCTCGCGGGCCTCACTCATCGCGCCGGCGTAGAATGTGGCGATCTGGGCCATCTGGTCGTCGGTGGTGCACACGAAGCGGGCGGTGTGCCGGGTCTCGGAGATCCGCACGGAGTCACAGTCGACGCCGTGACGCTCCAGCCAGGACCGGTAGTCCGCGAAGTCCTCGCCCGCGGCTCCCACCAGGATCGGGTTCTGCCCGAGGTTGGCCATGCCGAACGCGATGTTGGCGGCCACTCCCCCGCGATGGATCTCAAGGTCCTCGACCAGGAACGACAGGGCGATCTTGTCGAGCTGGTCAACGACCAGGGAGTCGGCGAACCGGCCCTTGTAGGTCATCAGGTGGTCAGTGGCAATAGATCCGGTCAGAGCGATACGCACCTCGGCAACTTACCCCGTGGGGGTCCCGATGACCTTCACCACCTCGGTCGTTGTTACCCGCCAGTGCTACCGGACGGTACCCATTCCCCCCGCCGGACCCGCGAAATAGGCTGCCGACGTGACCACTGCGATGCACTTCCCCGGCCCCCGTGGCAGCCTGGACGACGGCAGCCTCGCCGAGCTGGTGCAGGACAGCCGTGAGGTCGAGATCGACGTCTCTGCCGCCAGACCATGGGCTGCGAAGGGCTACGGTCCGGTCGGCTTCCCTGACGACGCCTCCGCCCTGATCGACGGCTTCGCGGCCTACGGCGGATAGCCAACCCACGATGTGGTGATAGACGAGGGTGAGGCTCGACAGACCGGCCCGCAGAGACGCCCGGCAGGCCAGCGCAGATGCGATGTGTTTTGCATGTCCTCACTCAGGAGTAACCGCAGCACGTCAGCCACCCTCCGACCGGATGTGTCATAGAGACACGGCTGAAGCGGTGGCGATCGTGGGAGACGACGCCCGCCCGCCGAACGTGCTGTGGCCGGCTTACCCGCACGGGTATACCGGCCACGGCCAACAAGGGGTCTGCCCCGCGGGGTCAGCTCAGCTGAAAGAGTCGCCACACGCGCAAGAGCTGCCTGCATTGGGGTTGTCGATGGTGAAGCCCTGCTTCTCGATGGTGTCGGCGAAGTCGATGGATGCGCCGTCGAGGTAGGGAGCGCTCATCCGGTCGATGACGACCCCGACCCCGTCGAAGTCCACGACCAGGTCACCGTCGAGGGTGCGTTCGTCGAAGTACAGCTGGTAGACAAGGCCGGAGCAGCCACCGGGCTGCACCCCCACCCGAAGGCGAAGGTCGTCGCGGCCCTCCTGCTCGAGGAGGCTCTTGACCTTGACTGCGGCAACATCGGTGAGCAGCACACCGTGCGCCGGCTTCTCGACGGAGGATTCCTCGGCGACAGCATGCGCGAGACGGGCCTGGGTGTCGTCCTGAACACTCATCTGGGTGCGTCCTTCAAGTAGTTGGTCGAGCTTGTGTTTGTCGTGCTTGTGTTGGTCGTGCTTGTGTGTCGTGCTTGTGTGTCGTGCTTGTGTGTCGTGCTTGTGCTTGTCGTGCTTGTGCTTGTCGTGCTTGTGCTGTCGAACATGTGCAGGTCGCGCCTGAGTCTGGTTGAACGGCTCGGCAATGATGCGTGCCGCGCGATCAGGAGGCAACAGTGCCAACCCCAGAGCATCGGGATGTGTTCCCGACCCGACAAGCGTACGTCAGAGGGAACGGGGGGACCACGTCGTTGCCACCCGTGCGGTCAGGGCGCTGAGCGTACCCGCTGGGTCGGCCAGTGCGGCGGCCACCTGATCCGGGTTCTCCGCCACGGCATAGCTCCCGCTGATTCCCAGCTCCATCATCTCCCGGCGTCCCACCTGCACCTGGCCTGCTATCACGACGACCGGCGTGCCGTTCGCGAGCCCTGCCTGCGCCACCCCGGCGACGACCTTGCCGCGCATGCTCTGCCAGTCGAACGTGCCCTCACCGGTGACGACGAGGTCGGCGGCGTGCACTATCGGCGCGAGACCGACGGCGTCGAGCACGGCCTGAACCCCGCTTACCCGCCGTCCCCCGAGCAGGAGCAGACCGTAGCCGAGGCCGCCGGCCGCCCCGGCGCCCGGTTCACTGTCGAGTCGCATCTCCTTGCCGGTGAGCAGGTCCCTGGCAGGCTTCACTGCTTTGCCCACGACCTCGGTGAAGCGCCCCAGAGAGGACTCGAGCTCCTGAGCCATCTCGGCGGTGGCGCCCTTCTGCGGCGCGAACACCGCACTCGCGCCGTGAAACCCCAGCAGGGGCGAGTCGACGTCGCTGGCCAGCACGACCTCGACTGCGCGCAGCCGCTCACGGACCTCGGCAAGTCCGTGCAGGGCCGCGTCATCCAGGTCTCTGAGCGCGGCTCCCCCGGTGGCCAGGACGGTCGGGTCACCGGCCCCCAGTGCCGCGAGCATGCCCGCCCCGCCGTCATTGGTCCCGCTGCCACCGAGACCGACCACCACCCGCGAGGCGCCCTCGGCAACAGCCGCCTCGATGAGCTGCCCCACGCCGTAGGTGCTGGTGACCATGGGGTTGCGCTCTCCCTGCGCGAGCAGGTCCAGACCGCAGGCCTGAGCAGACTCAAGGTATGCCGTGCGCCGGCCATCGACGTCCACGATCAGAATCGTTGCGGGCACCGGCCGGCCAAGCGGGTCGTGAACAGTGATCGGGACCATCGTCCCGTCAAGTGCTCGTGAAAGGACGTCGAGGAATCCGGGTCCGCCGTCGGACAGCGGCACCAGCGTGAGCTCGTCCGCTGGCGCCCTGCGCCGCCAGCCTTCGGCGATGGCGTCGGCGGCCTGGCCGGCGCTGAGGGTGCCTGTGAAGCAGTCGGGAGCTATGAGAACGCGCACCCGCCCATGTTCTCAGTTCCCCTCCCCACCAAACCAACCCCCGCCCCGCAAACCTAGGTCCCGTGCGCCCAGAACCCGCCAAACCTAGGGCCCGTGCGCGCAAGTGCCCGCCAGACAAAATTCCGGGTCCGGTGGGTCTAGCTTTCTAGGGACGGTGCCACCATGAAAGGCATTCTCAGGCGAGGCGGACGACCAGGCAGGGGCCTCCCCCGTAGACGCCCCCATCGATCGCCAGCACGCGCTCACCAGCGTAGGACAGCGGACCGGACACGTCACGAGGTTCGCACCCGGTCAGGGTCGCAATGATGCTGTGGCCATGGACGACTCGTTCGCCGCCCAGCCGCGCGAGCAAAGCGGCGGCCACCTCCTCACCATCGGATCCGACAAAGGCGTGGCGGCTCGTCATCCGGACCCAGCACTGCCACCACTGCTCAAGGTCGTCACCGGCCAGAACCGTGCGCACCGCGTCATTGATCCGTTGGGCGGTTTCCCCCCAACGGAGGTATTCAGTGGTGTCGGAGTGCAGGAAGAGGTCGGCGCCGGACAGGACCACGGAGTCAAGGCCGGACAACCAGTCAACGTGTTCGGGAGTGAGACGCCTCTGGTCATGGGGCTGCCCACCGTTCAACATCCAGCTCTGGGCAAAACTGCGCCTGGACATGAACCCCGACGACACGATCTGGTCCTCGAACCGGCGCATGCCCAACGCCAGGATCTCGTGGTTGCCGATCATGGCGTCGACCCGGCCACCAGCCACAGCGGCTTCGTCCTGCAGCCTCCGAATCAGGTCGACAACCCCAATGCCATCAGGTCCGCGGTCGAAGTAGTCCCCGAGGAAGGTGAGACCGGTCCCTCCCCCAGACCACGCCCGCCCCGAGTCAAGCAGGCCCGCGTCCTGAAGGGCTGCGACGAGGGGTTCGACGTGCCCGTGCACGTCGCTGACTACATAGTGCATCTGCCAAACCTATGCACTGTGGGCTCTATTGGTTGCCAGACCGGGGAACCGCTGGTCGTCCGGCAAACGCGGCCACCGCACCGTCCCCAGTTTTGCGGGCTGGGCACCGCACCGTCCCTGGTTTTGCTGGCTGGGGCGCCGCAGCCGCCGCGGGTGGGGCGCACTGCATCGTCGCTGTCGGCATACGATCTTCGGGTGAGCATCACTCGTGAACCACAGGGTCGTACCCCATTGCCGCTGCTCGTCCTCGGACAGGGGCGCGACCTCGCCACCGAGCGCGGCGTCGAGTGTCCCGGCGAGCTGCCCGCACCCTCGAACCCCGGCCTGGTCGAGCGTGCCCGCGCAGCAAAGGCCGCCCTGGGCAACACGGTCTTCATCCTGGGCCACCACTACCAGCGCGACGAGGTCATCGAGTTCGCCGATGTGATGGGCGACAGCTTCAAGCTTGCCAAGGAAGCGGCTGCTCGGCCGGACGCGCCATACATCGTGTTCTGTGGCGTGCATTTCATGGCGGAGTCGGCTGACATCCTGACCGCGAAGCACCAGCGGGTGGTCCTGCCGGACCTGGCCGCCGGGTGCTCCATGGCGGACATGGCCGCCATCGGCCAAGTCGAGGATGCGTGGGACGACCTTGCCGAGATGGGCGTCACCAGCGACCTGATCCCGGTGACCTACATGAACTCCTCGGCGGCCATCAAGGCGTTCACCGGGCGCCACGGCGGAACGGTCTGCACCTCGAGCAACGCCCGGACCGCGATGATGTGGGCGTTCGACCAACGCGGCGGAGCTGAGGGCTGGGGCAAGGTGCTGTTCCTGCCTGACCAGCATCTCGGTCGCAACACCGCCGTCCGCGAGCTCGGCCTCTCGCTGGAGGACTGCGTCGTCTTCGACCCGCATAAGCCGGCCGGAGGCCTGACCCGCGAAGAGGTCAGCGCAGCGCGGGTCATCCTGTGGCGCGGCCACTGCTCGGTGCACGGCCGGTTCTCGCTCGAGGCGGTCGAGGCCGCCCGTGCCTCGATCCCCGGCGTTATGGTGATCGTGCACCCGGAGTGCCAGCACGAGGTCGTCCAGGCCGCGGATGCCGTGGGCTCGACCGAGAAGATCATCGCGACCATCGCGGCAGCACCTGACGGCACTTCCTGGGCGGTCGGCACCGAGCTCAACCTTGTGCGCAGACTGGCCACGATGTTCCCGAAGCAGCACATCGCGTTCCTGGAGAAGAGCGTCTGCTACTGCTCCACGATGAACCGGATCGACCTCCCGCACCTGGTGTGGGCGCTGGAGTCGCTGGTTGCCGGGCGGGTCGTCAACCAGATAAGCGTCGATCCCGACGTCGCCAAGTGGGCCAGGGTCGCGCTGGACCAGATGCTCGCGCTGCCCGGCGAGACCTCGAAGGACTAGCCAGCCCGGCGATCTCAGACGCGCTGCTCTCCGAGCGCGCAGGTGTCAGATGCGCGCCGGTCTCAGATGCTCGCCGGTCTCAGACGCGCAAGGTTCTCAGGAACGCAGCATTCCCAGACGCTCGAGCAGGACAGCCTCGGCCAGGCACACTCGCCCGAACTCGCCAAGATGCAGGCTCTCGTTGGCGCCGTGGGCACGGGTGTCGGGGTCCTCGACACCAGTCACCAGAATGGCGGCGTCAGGGAACTTCTCCGCGAACGCGGCCACGAACGGGATCGAACCACCGATGCCGACATCCACCGGCGGCACGCCCCAAGCGTCCGCGAAGGCGGCCCGGGCCTGGTCATAGACGGGGCCGTTGGCGTCGGCGCAGAAGCCGGAGCCCTCGTCGTCGCTGACGATGCCGACCTCGACGCCCCAGGGCGTGCTGGCCCGCAGATGGCTCACCAGGAGCGCGTACGCCTCGTGCGGGTTCTCGTCCGGAGCGATGCGCATGGAGATCTTTGCCGCGGCCTGCGGGACCAGGGTGTTTGACGAGGTGGCCACCGATGGCGCGTCGATGCCGATCGTGGTGATCGACGGCTTGGTCCACATCCGCGTCAGGATCGACCCGGAGCCGATCAGTGAGACCCCGTCGAGCAGACCTGACTCCTCGCGCAGCCGCATCTCGGGGTAGTCGAGGTCGGAGGCCACGCCGGACCTCAGCCCGGCGACCGCGACATTGCCCTCGGCGTCGTGCAGGGTGGCGATCATCCTGATCAGCGCAGTGATGGCGTCCGGAACCACACCCCCGAACATGCCGCTATGGATCCCGTGGTCCAAGGTGCGCACCGTGAGCACGACACGGACCATGCCGCGAAGGGTGGTGGTCAGCGCCGGCTCGCCCACGGCCCAGTTGGCCGAGTCCGCGAGCACGATGGTGTCAGCACGGAGCTTTTCGCCGTGGCGCTCGAGGATGGCGCCCAGGCTGTCCGAGCCGATCTCCTCCTCGCCTTCGACAAAGACTGTGACGCCGACCGGCAGGCCACCGGAGTGAGCGCGCAAGGCAGCGATATGGGCCAGCACGCCGGCCTTGTCGTCGGCGATGCCTCGGGCATAGATCCGGCCGTCCCGCTCGGTGGGCTCGAACGGCGCGCTGTCCCACTCGGACTCGGCCCCGGGAGGCTGGACGTCGTGGTGGGCGTACAGCATGACGGTCGGTGCACCCTCGGGCCCGTCAAGGTGACCGATCACCGCGGGCTGGCCACCCTCCCTGACGATCTCGACCGCAAGACCCTCGGCGCGCAGGAGCGAAGCAACGGCCTGGGCACTGGCCTCGACCTGTGTCTGGTCGAAGGCCGCAAGGGACACGCTGGGGATCCTGGTGAGCGTTTCGAGGTCCTGGCGCAAGGCGGGCAGGAGCTCGGCCACCCTGGCCTTCAGGGCGCTGAGTCGGGCCGGGTCAAGATCTGGGGTGAGAACGTCGTTGGTCACGACTGTGAGAGTACGACTGGTGCCGATGGAGCTGCCGGGCGGCTGCCACCAGGTGGCCGATACGAGGGAACACCGCGTCACGACATACAGTGAGGCCTGTGTTTGGACGCAAGAAGACCCCTAAGGATGGCACCCCCTCGACGATCACGTATGCCGAGCGGCCAGGTGCCAAGAACCGCCCCACGCCGTCCAGGCGGGAGCAGGAGAGCGCCAACAAGCGCCCGCTGGTGCCCAAGGACCGCAAGGCCGCGGCAGGTCAGTCGCGCGACGCGTCCCGGGTGGCCCGGGCCAAGCAGCGCGCGGCGTTGATGTCCGGCGACGAGTCCGCGCTCCCGGCTCGCGACAAGGGCCCGATCAAGCGCCATATCCGCGACACCGTGGATGCCCGCTGGAACATCGGCGAGTTCATGCTGCCGGTCATGTTCGTGGTCCTGGCGCTGACCTTCCTGCCCGCCGTGTTCAAGTCGTCCGCATCGTGGGCCACCCTGCTGGTGTTCGTGATGGTCTACGGCCTGGTTCTCGCCAGCGCGCTCGACTCGTTCATGATGTGGCGCCGCACCAAGGCGGACATCTTCGTCAAGTTCGGCGAGCTCCCCCCGCGCGGATCCGCCATGTATGCCGTGACGCGCGGCTTCCAGATGCGCCGTTCGCGGCTCCCGCGCCCCCAGGTGGAACGAGCCAGCCCCGCATTATTTAGCGCGTTCAAACGCAAATAGCACCCCCGGCCAAACCCTGGCCTGCGCACCCGCCGACGATCTGCCGGACCCGCGAGGGTCGCGCAGGGTTCAGCCCTGAGGGTCACGCAGGGCAAGCGACGGCGCGGGGCCTCAGTCGAGCAGGTTGGCGAACGCGGTCGGGTTGCGGGTGAGCGCGTAGGTTGCGAAGTGCATCCGCTCGACCGCCCCGCCCGCGCCTTTGGTGATCTCGAGCAGCTCACCGCGTTCGCGACCGACGACCGCCCGGAAGCGGTCACCGTCCACCCGGACGAACCGGGTGTCTGCCATGGGCAGTCCTCCGGGGAGGCGTGACCAGAGGACGTTGTCGCGCACCTCGAAGACGATCTCCTCGCCCTCGGTCCACCAGCTGCCGAGTATGCCGGCGAAGTCCGGTTGCGGCTGAGACGCAGTCCAGACCGGCGCCATCGCAGGCTCGGCATCCAGGACGGCGCTGACCAGCTGACCGGCCAGGGCCACCGGTTCGGCGCCCGCCGTGCAGTTGGCGAACACCACGGCCCCGACCCTCTCCCGGCGACGGACCCTCAGTCCGGCCAGGAAGCCCGGCATCGCGCCGCCGTGACCGGTCAGGACCCGCTCGCCGATCCGTTGCAGGTCGTAGCCAAGCCCGTAGGCCCGGGCCCAGCCCTCGACGTCGGTCATGATCAGCGGCCGGCACATCTCGTCCAGGGTGTCCGGAGAGATGATCTCATCGATCGGATCGGCGACGAATGACGCGTATCGGCCCAGGTCGGCAACGGTGCTCCAGAGCCCGCCCAACGGAGCCATGGCGTTCTGCCTGAACGCCGGCTCGACAGTGGCCACCCCGGTGTGCGGATGAATCTGGTAGCCCAGCGCCCGATCCGTCTCGTCGGGGACCAGGCCGGTGTCTGCCATCTCCAACGGCTCGAGGATCCGCTCGGTGACGACCTCAGCCCAGGGCCGGGCCTCGAGCTGTTCGACCACCTGGCCCAGCAGGGCGAACGCGAGGTTGGAGTAGTGGAAGGCGAAATGAGCAGGAAGGACCTGCTCCGCGCTCTCGAGCTCGCGCAGCAGGCGCTCCTGGTCGGGTGCATCGAGGTTCTCCCAGATCCGGCCGACCGGCTCACGCTGCAGACCGGAGGCGTGCGCCAGCATCTGCCGGATGGTGAGGGCACCATGCCTGGTCTGCGGCAGGTACTTCCCGAGCCGGTCGTCCAGCGAGAGCTGGCCGGCGTCACGAAGCGACATGATCAGCACGGCAGTGAACGTCTTGGTGATCGAACCGATCATGTACTGCGTGTCATCGGTGGGTGCTGTCTGCGGGTCCAGCCGGGCCGAGCCGACGTGCGCGGACCAGACGAGCACGCCGTCCCTGACGATCCCGACGCTGACCGCCGGCGAGTGCCACTGGCTCTGTGCCTTGCGCACCTGCAGGTCGAGATCGCGGACCAGCACCTCGCCCAGCTTCTCGGCCCTCACGTGGAGCTCACCGGGCGCTCACTGGATGCATCACTGGATGCTCACTGGATGCTCACTGGGCTGCGCGCAGGCTCATCGGTCCGTAGACGACGGTTCCCTCGTGCCCGAGTGTGACAGCGTCCACACCGGCCGCGGCCAGCTCACGCCACTGCTCGCCCAGCCAGCTCTCCGCGTCGCTTTGTGATGGAAAACCGGTGGTGACAAGTGCTTCACCGGTCATCGCCGTACCGTCGGCATCCAGATAGGTCCACGTCCACTCATCAGTCATGTCGGCCACCCTAGCCAGCCGAGACCCTGGATACGGTGCACACCCTCCTCCCTCAGCCCGCTGCGAATGCCGCGACGGCCCCCATCACGATCACTGCGGGGGGACGCAGCCCCGATGGCGGTCCGGAACGGGCGACCGTGGCCAGGGTGCTGGGGACGACCTTCTGGCTCGGCAGGCCCCCATCCATGACACAGGCCACCGGGGTGTCTCCCCCGCGCCCGGCCTTCACCAGCGCGGCGACGATCGCCCCCAGGTTGTCAACCCCCATCAGCACGACCAGCGTCGTGCCGGTGCGGGCCAGGGCCTCCCAGTCGAGGGTGCTGCGCGGATCGTCCGGGGCCACGTGGCCGGAGACCACCGTGAAGCCCTGCGAGATGCCGCGGTGAGTCAGCGGTATGCCGGCCAGCCCGGGCACCGAAGTGGCAGACGTCACCCCGGGAATGACCTCGACCGGGACGCCGGCCTCGGTGCAGGCGATCACCTCCTCCATCCCGCGTCCGAACACGAAGGGGTCCCCGCCCTTGAGCCGGACCACGGCCCGACCCTCGCGTGCCCGGCTGACCAGGAGGCTGTTGATCTCCTCCTGCGGCGTGAACCGCCCGCGGGGGCTCTTCGAGACGTCGATGATCTCCACGCCCTCGCGCAGGCCGTCCAGCGCCGTCAGCGGCGCGAGGCGGTCGACGAGGACGACGTCAGCGTCGGCCAGCGCCTGAAACCCTTTCAGCGTCAGGAGTCCAGGATCCCCGGGGCCGCCGCCGACCAGGGTCACCGTGCCGGAGCAAACGGACTTTGCCCGGCTCTGGGCATGCACCTTCGGGTCCTGGCGCAGCGCGGCCTCGACCGCGGCGAGCGCCGCATCGCGCAGGCTGGCCGCGGTGTGCGGATCACGGTCGCCGTGAACGCTGACCGTGGCTCGTCCGCTGCGACCGGTGGCCGGCATCCAGGCTGGGGCCTGCGATGCGTCGTCGGCCCGCAGGCAGAAGATGCGCGCCTCGTCCGCGGCGGCGAGCACACTTGCGTTGACCGTTGCATCTGCCGTGCACGCCATGGCGAGCCAGGCGTCGTGCAGGTCGCCGGGCTCGTAGGGCCGCGCCTGCCAGTCGATCCGGCCGCGTTCGGCGAGGTCCTGCAGCGCTACCACCGCGGTGGGCGCCACGAGGGTGATGTCCGCCCGCGCCGCGATCAGCGCCCCGACCCGGCGAAGGGCCACAGGCCCCCCGCCGACGACCACGACACGACGGCCCCGAAGCCGTAAACCCAACGGCAGCAGCGGCTCTGGTCTCTGGGGCAAGGTCACTTCTTGTCCGTGACACCGGCCGAGTCGAACGTGGCGACCTCGCGCAGCAGGCGGGCCGAAGCCTGGACGAACGGCACGGCCAGGGCAGCTCCGGAACCCTCACCCAGACGCAGCTCGAGGTCCACCAATGGCACCAGATCGAGGTGGGCAAGGGCCACCTTGGCGCCCGGTTCGGCTGAGCGATGCCCTGCTACCCAGTGGTCCGGGGCCTGGGGTGCGCCGGCCGGGGCCACCAGCGCCGCCGAGCAGGCGATCACGCCGCCGAGGATCACCGGGGTGCGCAGGGCCGCGGCTGC
>JACMPC010000218.1 GCA_014377705.1 Dermatophilaceae bacterium | reverse complement strand
TTGACCATCTGCAGTCCCGCTACGGCTTTACCCGCACGCCCTTCGGCACAGCCCTGGCCCCCCAAATGCTGCACCTTCACGCCAGCCACGCCGAAGCCGTCGCCCGCATCAGCGGGTGTATCAGCGAACGAGCCCTGGGCGTGGTCACCGGCGAGGTCGGCGCCGGCAAGACCGTCGCCATCGGCGCAGCCCTGGGCGGGCTGGACGCCTCCCGGCGCACCACCATCTACCTGGGTAACCCCGCCGTTGGTGGCCGCGGCCTCTACTACGGCATCATCACCGCACTGGGCGGGACCCCACGTTTTCACAAGGCTGCGTTGATCCCACAAACCACCGAGATGCTCGCCGCCAAGGAGCACGAACACGGCCGCACCGTCGTCCTGGTCCTGGACGAAGCCCCTTTTTCAGCTCAACACGTCCTCACCGACAACGACGCCGCCGTCATCAAGAGACGCGACCGACAACAGGGGCATCCCAGCCGAGGGCTCAGCTCCCAGACACCGGAGCGAGAACACCCGGAGTGGGCAGCGGCGAAGCAGGAGTAGGATTCCATCGACCACCCACAGGTGCGGTTCTGCCCAGAGACCTGCGCCCACAACCACTTGCGCGGCAACCCGTAGACCTCCCAAGGGGGAAGTGCCAGGACGGACATTTCTTTCGACAAGCAAGATCAGCTGGACACGGTTCAAGCTGGACTGTTGCCGGCAGAAGTAGCTATTGCTATCTACGACAGCAGGAGCTCAGGGGTAGGGTTCGTCGGCCTGACCGACGGGCGAGTCATTTTGAAAGACAACTCATTTGTCGGCGGCAAGAGCGCCCTCACGAGCTTGCCGTACAGGTGCATCCAGAATATTTTCTACTTGGCTGACAAGTCGATGTGGGGCAAGTTCGCGTCGTCGTCCGTAGTGTCGATCAATCCCAACGTGAGTGACTCCCAATTCGGGGATTTGGTGTCGGTCCGCCCCAACCGACGTTGCTGTCCAGCTGTGGCATTTTCTCGAACGGTCCGGAGACTTTCGTCAGTCACGACCAGACCAGCGAGGACCGTCAGGGGCCTCGCTGGTCAACATCCCAGTCAGGGTGCCTCGTCTGACACCAACCCGGACACGAGCCGGTCGCGCCCGGTCATGGACAGGGAGTGGAGATAGCCCTGAACATTCTCGGGGTGGTCGCGCCTATTCCGATTCGTATTTGAACGACAGCTGGATCTTGGTCCGGTAGACCAGCTCCCCACCATCACCGACGACGATGTCGTGCTTGGTCACCTCGGCCACCCGGATATCACGCACCGATCCCCCTGCCGTGGCGATGGCCTCTGCCGCAGCCTCCTCCCAGGAGGACGAACTCGTCCCGATCACATCGATTACCCGGTACACGCTCATGGCGACCTCTCCTTCGCTTTCGGTGAACCTCTTCATGGTGGTCGTTCCTTCTGGATCTGTCTATAGCTGCCTTAGACCTGCGGTGTTGGGCTATCGAGTCCGCCAGGACACCGGGGTCTGTGGGCTGTCCGTGGACGAGCTCAGTCCCACAAACGCCGCAAAGCCCGTGCCCGTGGCACCAGCTGACGCGCACCCTCTCTGACGGATTCGTTGCACCTGATACGGGAGTGGCAGAAGAAGCCATTACTGTCGGGGTCGCATTGTGGACCCGTGTCGTCTGCATCGACTGGAGGGCCCGGTCCTGCTCGGTCTGCTCTGCGTTGATCACCGCCCGGATCAGTTCGGCGGTGTCGGCGAGGATCCTTCAGTCACGCATCCACCAGTGGCCAGGCTCTGCGCCAGGTCGTGAATCTCCCGCTTGACGTACTTGGTGAGCCGCTCGTAGACGGCAAGAAACTTCTCCAGCGGATGACCCGGGTAGTCGTCGGAGTAGAAGTCCATCTCCTCCAGTGGACTCGCCCCTCGCCAAACAGGCGAATGGGCAAGTTTGTGGCCAGCTGTTCTTGTCGGGGCTCAGCCTTCACGGAACTGGATGCCGAAACCCCCGCGGGGGTAGTGCCACTTCAGGGCCCCGGGCGCGGCGACCGCCAGGCAGGTGCCGCACTCGAGGCACGCGGCATACTCCACCGAGAGGCTCCCGTCCGGCTCCTCGGTGTACACGCGGGCAGCACAGCAGGCGGCTATCGCCGTGCCGCAACCGGTGGCCTTGACGATCTCCTGGTTGACCTCGATGTGAGTCTGATCATCGTCGAGCACGAAGCGGTTTCTCGCCAGGCGTTCCGGGACGGACAGTGGTTTCGCAGGCAGTGGATTCGCAGACGTTGGTTTCACAGTGCTCGTACCCCCGCAATTCCGTCGCTGATGAGGTGCCTGACCTTGACCGGTGACTTCTTGAACGCCCTGATCGCGACTTTCGCGAGGTGTTCGCGGGGCTTGGTGTCGAGGTTGAAGGCGCCGTACAGCACGTTCGCGATGAGCTCGCCGTAGTCCTTGTACATGCGCTCCACCTCCAGGAACGCGGGGGCCTTGGCATATGTCTTCATATCCTTGCCTTCGGGCGAGGCGAAGAGGGTCTCCCGGTATCCGGCGAGGCCCGCCTTCGAGAAGTCCTTGCGCTCCAGGGAGGCGCCGATACCGACAGCGGCGGCGACTCCAGAGGCGACGGCCAGGTCCATACCCCGCACGGTGAGGCCGGTGTTGAGGGTGAGACCGGCGGCGTCACCGACGACAACCATGCCGTCCATGTCGATCTCGCCGAGCATGCCCAGACCGCCCTCAGCCACCATGTGGCAGCCGTACTCGATGACCTCGCCGCCCTCGAGATAGGGAGCGATGAACGGATGCGTCAGAAAGTGGTCGAAGACGTCGGTGGCGACCTTCCTCTTGGCGGTGAGGTCGTCCAGCCGCAGGACCACGCCGACCGAGATCGAGTTGGTGTTGGTGTACATGAAGCCGCCGCCGCCGACCCCCTCGGTGCAGTCGCCCACGACGGCGAAGGCGGCACCCTCGTCGCCGGTGACGCCAAAACGCGCCTCGATGGTCTCCGCCGGAAGGTTGACCACGCACTTCACGCCGGTGGCGAGGTGGTTCAGGGGCTGCTTCGCGCGCAGCCCGACTTCCTGGGCGATGAAGGAGTTCACGCCGTCGGCAGCCACCACCACATGCGCGCGCAGCTCGTCGTCGCCCGCCTTCACCCCGACGACTCGCTTGCCGGTGGCGCCATTCTCGGTGAGGACCCGGTCCACGCGCACCCCGGACATGAGGAAGACACCGGCCTCCTCGCACTTCCCGGCCAGCCAGGGGTCGAGCTTGGCGCGCAGCACCGTCACCGCGTTGACCGGGTCGGCCAGGCGGGTGTCCTTGTAGTCGATCCCGATCGAGCTCTCGGCGTTGAGGAAGTTGATGTAGTTGCGGGTGACCCGACGCTCGACCGGAGCGCTGTCGAGGAAGTCGGGGAAGACCTCCTGCATCCCGCGGCAGTACAGCACGCCGCCGGAGAGATTCTTCGACCCAGGCGCCTCACCCCGCTCGATGAGCAGGACCGAGCGTCCCTGTTGCGCGAGCTGATATGCCGCGATGCAGCCGGCGATGCCCGCACCGACGATGATGACGTCGAAGTCTGGCTCGGCCTTGTTTGACACTTCTAGCGCCGTCATCTCAGGGCATCGGTCAGTGCCGGCACGATGCTGTACAGGTCGCCGACGAGGCAGTAGTCGGCCTCTGTGAATACCAGGGCGTTCGGGTCGGAGTTGATCGCCACGATCGTTGTCGCGCCGCGGACGCCGACCATGTGCTGAAGCTGGCCGGAGATGCCGATGGCGAAGTACACCTCAGGGGCGATGTGCTGGCCCGAGACGCCGATGTAGCGGTCCTTGTGCAGCCAGTCCAGACCTTCGGCCAACGGGCGTGAGCACGCGACCTCGGAGCGGGAGGCCTTCGCGAGGGCCTCGATCATCGCAAGGTCCCCCGGGGCCTTGAGGCCACGACCGATGCCGACGACGCGGGGGGCCGCGCCGAGGTCGACCTGCTCGAAGTCGGAGGAATGGGTCTCGACCACGGTCATGCCCAGCGTGACAGCTGACACTTCTTCCATGAGTGCGCTGCCGCCGGCGGGGTTGGCGACAGGGATGGGGCCACCGTCGAGAACCACAGCCACGGGGCCGGAGACCGTGACGGTCTCCTCAGCAATGCCCGAAAAGATCGAGCGTGTCACGACCAGGGTGTCTCCCTCGGCCGAGACCGAGGAGGGCGCGGTCAGGACCGGTGCCTGCAGCCGGGCCGCGACGGCACCCAGCAGAACCCGGTCGCTCGCCCGGCTGGCGCCGAGCACGACGCCGGGAGTCGCCTCGATGACGTCGGCCGCCGCCGTTGCGAAGGCCTCAACGGGTGCCTTGCCTGGCTCGCCGAACCAGACGACCTTGTCGACGCCGCCGGCGGCGACCGTGTCCGCCACCACTCGCGAACCGACGACAGCGGCGCAGACCTGCCCGCCGAGGGAACGTGCAGTGTCGATCAGGTTGCCGACCGCCGGGTCTCCCGCGACGACGATCCAAATGTTGATGCTCATGGTCGTGGCTTCTCTTTCGTCTCGGAGGTTCTCAGATCGCACCGTCGGCGCGCAGGGCGGCGACGAGCTCTGCCGCAGCGGCCGCGGGGTCTGCGGTGTCGATCAGCTGTCCCTTGCGGGCTTTCAAATCCGGCCGGGCAGTGGCAGTCACGGTGACCGTTGTGCCGCTGGCAGGCACGTCGAGCGCTGGAACCTCGAGGGTCTCCACCGGCTTCTTGCCGGCCGCGAGGATGTCCCGCATGCCTGGCACCCGCGGCACCGCGGCGTCCGTGGACGCCGCGAGCACTGCCGGCCCGGTGATCTCAAGGACCTGCGTTCCACCTGTGATGGCCCGCTCAACGCGTAACAGACCGGCAGCCGGGTCGCTGCCGGACACGGCCGTGACCTCTGCCACGGCAGGCCAGCCCAGTTGACCGGCGAGGACCGTGGGCACCATCTTTGCGCCCACGTCCACCGAGGAGTCCCCGGTGATGACCACGTCAACGTCACCGATGTGACGAACAGCAGCTGCCAGCACCGCTGCCAGCTCAGTGGTCCCTGCCCCCTCGAGAGCGTCGTCCGCGACGATGACCGCGCGATCGAACCCGCGCGAGAGCGCAGCCTTGCGCGCCATACTGGCGTCGACGCTCTTGGGCCCGGCCGTCAGGGCGATAACCTCGCCACCTGTCGCCTCAGCCAGACGACGTGCCAGCTCGATGGCCACCGGGTCGTACTCGCTGATACCAGGCTTGGCCCGGCTCCAGTCCACGGCTCCGTCGACACCGACCGAGGCATCCTGCGGGTTCGGTGCCCATTTGTAGGCGACGACAATCTTCATTGCAGATCTCCAGGTTGGGGTCTGTTGACGAGACGAAGGTGACCGGGATCAAGGTGGGTCACTTCGTTGCCTTGTGCTTGCGCAGGGCATTGCCGGCGATGGTCATGCGCTGCACCTCGGACGTGCCTTCGTAGATCTCCGTGATCTTGGCGTCCCGGTATGCCCGCTCCACCGGGTAGCTCTCGGTGAACCCGTAACCCCCGTGGATCTGGATGGCCTTGCCTGCAACCCGGGTGGCAGTCTCCGCGGCGAAGAGCTTGGCCATGGACGCCTCCTGGCCATACTTGAGACCATTGTCCTTCATCCAGGCCGCCCGATAGACCAGAAGCCGGGCCGCGTCGATCTCGGTGGCCATATCGGCGATCATCCACTGGATGGCCTCGAACGTGGAAATGGGCTTACCGAACTGCACACGCTCCTTGGCGTAGGCGATGGAGGCATCAAGTGCCCCCTGGGCGATTCCGACAGCCTGCGCTCCGACCCCGACCCGCCCGCCGTCAAAGGTCTCCATCGCGATCACGAATCCCCGCCCTTCCTTCCCGAGAAGGGCGTCCTTCGGAATGCGGCAGTCCGAGAAGTAGAGCGGCGTCGTGCTCGACGCCTTGATTCCCATCTTGTGCTCCCGCTCGCCCACCGTGAACCCGGGAGTGTCCTTCTCGACGATGAAGGCGCTGATCCCCCGGGTGCCTCTGTCCGGGTCCGTCATGGCTGTCACGACGTAGATGTCCGCATATCCACCGTTGGTGATGAAGATCTTTGACCCGTTCAGGACATACTCGTCCCCGTCCAGCACAGCCGTCGTCTTGCCGGACGCTGCATCTGTTCCTGCCCCGGGCTCAGTCAGTGCGAAGGCTCCCAGCTTCTCCCCGGTCGCCAGCGCGCGAAGGTACTTCTCCTTCTGAGCGGGTGTGCCGTACTCGAAGATCGGCCATGCTGCCAGCCCTGCGTGGGCCGCGACGATGACGGACGTGCTTGCACAGACCCGTGCGAGCTCCTCGACCACGATCGTGAAGCTCAGATAGTCGGCCCCGGCCCCGCCGAACTCCTCGGGGTAGGGAACCCCCATCAAGCCAACCTCTGCCAGCTTGGGGATCAGCTCCTCGGGGAAACGGTGGTTGCGGTCGATCTCGGCTGCGATCGGAGCCACCTCAGCAGCGGCGAACTCCCTCACCATCTCCTGGATCAGCAGTTGCTCTTCGCTCAGCTCAAAATCCATCCTGAACTCCTTCGGGTGACTTCGTCTGTGAAAATGAAAATTCCGGTCAGATGACCGCGCGCCTCAGCATCAGTTTGGCAGTGGCCTTCGGGGGGGGACCACGCGGCTCTGCCTTTAGTCTCTCGATGGTGCCTGGATCGGGCGCGAGCCGGGGGGAGTGGGACGGACAGGCGTTCCGGCGCCCGGAATTCTCCCCCGCCGTACCTCTTGCGGGCGGGCACGATGTCGCGTCAAGATCAATCCATCGCCTCCGCGGTTCGGTTCGGCTCGGGGGACGGGGTCGGGGGACTCCGCCTTCGGGTGGGGGACGGGACATGCCGCGCTGACGGGGACAGGGAGACATGACATGACAGTGGTCGGGACTGCTTTCTTCTTCCTGTATGTCGGGGGTGCCGTCACGATTCTGACGTTGCTGGCGGGCATCCTGACACGGGATATGCGCCGGGACCGGAAGAACGGGGTGGCCGGGGTGTCCGACCTGGAGACACTCCCCTGGGGGGGCTGGACTCCCTCGATGGGCTGGCCCCCGATGACATGCTGGCCCGGGTGCCGAGATTTTCACCGTGATGACTGGGGGGCGTTCTACCTTGCTCGCGCCTGCTGGGATGGGTGTGCGGACCTGCACCGTGACGACTGGTGGAAAGCGTTTGTGGACGGGGTCGACAACGCAGGCAAGGAGCCTGCCCCTGTCCCGCTCAACGTTGGAAGACAGCGTCCAGGTCGTAGGCCATGGGCCGGTCGACCTGTGCCGCTGAACAGGACTGCGGGTCGCGATCAGGCCGCCATCTGAGGAATCCCACGGTATGCCGGAACCGCGGACCCTCCATCTGGTCGAACTTCACCTCGACCACCCGCTCAGGTCGCAGCCTGACAAAGCTGGTGTCCTTGTTGCCGCTGAACCGGGAGCGGTCCGTCGCCCCCTTGACCGTCTGGCCCTGGCCGTCGGTGACCACCAGATGCGCGAGCTCGTCCATCAGCTCGAGGCGTCGGACGTCGGTGAAGGCCGAGATCCCGCCGACCGGGCGCAGGGTGCCGTGCTCGTCATACAGCCCGACCAGAAGTGAGCCGACACCGTTGCCGGACTTGTGGATCCGGTAGCCGACGACCACTGCCTCGGCCGTTCTGGAGTGCTTGATCTTGAGCATCGCGCGCTTGCCCTGCTGGTATGGCGCGGCCAGCGGCTTGGCGACGACCCCGTCCAGGCCCGCGCCCTCGAAGCGCTCGAACCAGTCGCGGGCGAGCGCAGCATCGGTGGTGGTCCTGGTCAGGTGAACGGGGGCGTCGACCGGAAGGAGGGAGAGCGCGGACTCCAGCTTCCTGCGGCGGTCGCCGAACGGCATACCGGTCACGTCGTCGTCGCCCAGAGCCAGGATGTCGAAGCAGATCAGCTCAGCGGGAGTCTGCGCCGACAGGCGCTGGACCCGGGAGTCGGCCGGGTGGATCCGCTGGGACAGGCTCTCCCAGTCGAGCCGCTGCGCCCCGGGCGGGCCTGCGCGCACGACGATCTCGGCGTCGATCGCGCATCGGCGCGGCAGATGCTCACGTGCTGCCGCGACCAGCTCCGGGAAGTAGCGGGTCAGCGGCTTGCAGCCGCGGCTGGACAGCTCCACCTCGTCGCCGTCGCGCAGCACGATGCACCGGAAACCGTCCCACTTGGGCTCATAGGCCAGGCCCCCGGCGACGGAGTCGGGCGCAGGCACGCCGGGGACGGCCTTGGCCAGCATGGGCGATACCGGCAGGTCGATAGGCAGGTCCACGAAAGTATTGTGAACCTGCGACCATGCCTTGTGCCATCAACTCGTCGGGTTACCCCCAGGAATCTTGTTGCGGCCGCTGCTGCGGGCGGTGCCGCGGCGGTTCTGTCAGCCGCCGGCACCATGGGTGCGGCCACCTACTTCGCCCGGATGATCGTGACACCGGATCGGCTCAGGCCGGACGACATCCGGATTCTGGAAGTTCAGGACGGCAGCGTAACCCTGGAGCTGACGGAGGAGTCCGGTCAGCCGGGTCGCTACGGGCTCTGGTTCGACGGCGGTCGCGGCCACGCCAGGGTCGGCGCCGTCCTGGACCTCGACGAGGCGTCCGGCAGCGTCCACAGTGTCCGCAGTGTCCGGCGGGTGCTCGAGGGCGTGGACCACGGTGAGCTCCGGCCCGGCCCGGCCCGGTGGAACGGGTACTTCTTCGGCGGTGATCCCGGCACTGCCCTGGGACTGTCGTTCAAAAACGTGCAGGTCGAGTCCGAGAATGGGGGACTTGCCACGTGGGAGGTACCTGGGGAGGCTAGCTCGGGCGACCGCTGGGCGATCCTCGTCCACGGCCGGGGAGCGACCCGGGAGGAGTGCCTGCGAGCGGTGCCGGTCCTTCACGGCCTCGGCTTCACCACCCTGATACCCATGTATCGCAACGATCTTGGTGCACCGTCGAGCTCGGACGGCAGATACAGCCTCGGGCTCTCGGAGTGGCGGGACCTCGAGGCGGCCATCCTGTATGCCGTCGGCGCGGGTGCTCGTGACGTCGTCCTGTTCGGGTGGTCCATGGGCGGGGCCATCGTGCTGCAGACCCTTGATCGCTCATGGCTCTCGGATCGGGTCAGCGCGGTGGTGCTGGACGCCCCGGTCGTCGACTGGGGCGACGTGCTGCGTCACCACGGCACCCTGCACAGGATCCCCGGCACGATCGCCGGCTTGAGCCGCGGCCTGATCGGCCAACGGTGGGCGCGCCGGCTGGTCGGGGTGCACGAGCCCATCGACGTGGCCGCGACTAACTGGGAGCACCGTGCGGAGGAGCTGAGGCACCGCACCCTGCTGATCCATTCGCTGGACGACGAGTTCGTTCCGGCCGGGCCATCGATCTCGCTGGCCGCCAAGAGACCAGACCTGGTCCGGTTCGAGCCCTGGCACCTGGCCCGCCATACCAGGGAGTGGAATACAGATCCCGAGCGGTGGGACGCGGTGGTGCTGGCCTTCCTCACTGAATCGGGTCAAGACCTCCCCGAGAACCCGCACCATCCCCAGGTTTGCGGGTGATTAGACCGCACGGTCCCTAGTTTTGCGGGTTGTCGGACCGCACGGTCCCTAGTTTTGCGGGGTGGTCCAGCGGCCTAGGAGGGAGCCCTGGGACTCGATCAGGAGCCGGGGGGTGAGGTCAGCCGTGACTGCGGCGCCGGCGGTGATGCGGGGGCGGTGGCCGGCGACCAGGGTCGGGGCGATGGTCAGGCAGAGCTCGTCCAGGCGTCCCGAGGCGGTCAGGTCGCGCATGAGGTGAGGGCCGCCTTCGCACAGCATGCGCGGCAGTCCCCGGCCGGCAAGGGAGTCGACTGCCGAGGCCAGGTCGACACTGGTGTCCCCGGCGATGATCACCTGGCCTTCACCCAGAACGTTCCGGGCCCGATCGATCGCGACCGCGCCAGCGCTCTGACAGGTGACCAGCACCACGTCACCCGAGTCGTCCCTGGCCTGGCTCAAACCGGGCGGGACGTCACCGGAGCGGCTGAACACCGCCATGGTCGGGTGCTCCGGCAGGCCCTGACGCAGGCCCAGCCAGGGGGCACGGACGCTGGCCCTGCGATAGCCCTCGACCCGCGCCGTCCCCGCGCCGACCAGGATCACGTCGGCCAGGGCGCGCAGGAGCCCGAAGACGTCGCGGTCGGCACTGGTGTTGATCGAGCCCGATCGCCCGTCGTCGCCGGCTGCAGCGCCGTCGAGCGTTGAGATGAAGTTGGCCCTGACCCAGCTCCGGCCGGCCGGGAGCCGAGGGTGGGCATACGCGAGAGCCAGGCCCTCGGAGTCGAGCACGCCCACATGGCCCGGGGACCACCGGCCGAGGTCGTCGTCGGAGAGCAGCACGCGCATGGACTCCATCCTTGCAGCAAGCCGCGTCCGGTGGGGGTGGGCGAGGTCGCAATCAGGAGCGCGTGATGCCACGATTGGGATCATGACGAACAGTTCAAAACAGGTAGGAAGCACTCAGGCAGGAAACATCGCGGACTCGATAGGCGAGGGGAGCTCGGTGGCCCGGCCGGCGCCATTGACCAGGTCGCTGACTGCCCGTCCGGGTTTTGTTCTGGCAAATCAGGACCCGCGGTCCACCCCGGGCTTCGACGGCGACAAGAAGGCTGGCGTCGCGCTTCTGGCAGAGACGATGCCGGAGCTCGCTGACCTGCAGGAGCGCCTGTATGCCGCCTCCACCGCTGACAGCACCGCAACGCTTCTTCTGGTGGTTCAGGGCATGGACACGTCGGGCAAGGGCAGCATCATGCGTCACGTCGTCGGCTCGCTGGACCCCCATGGTGTTCGTTACACAGCTTTCAAGGCACCCACCGTGGCGGAGAAGCGGCACCCGTTCCTGTGGCGGATCCGCAACGCCCTGCCCGCGTCGGGCCAGGTCGGTATCTTCGACCGCTCGCATTACGAGGACGTCCTGATCGGGCGGGTGCACAACCTGGTGCCACCAGCAACGTGGAGCCGTCGCTATGGGCAGATCAACAGTTTCGAGGAGACGCTGTCCCGGACCGGGACGACCATCGTCAAGGTGATGCTCAACCTGTCCAGGGACGAGCAGAAGATCCGGCTCAGCGAACGGCTCGAACGCCCCGACAAGCACTGGAAGTACGACCCCCATGACCTGGACGAGCGCGAGCGGTGGGATGCCTATCAGGAGGCGTACCAGGTGGCCGTCGACAAGTGCTCGACCGACAGCGCCCCCTGGTTCGTCGTTCCTGCTGATCGCCGGTGGTATGCCCGGCTGGCAGTCCAGCAGCTGGTGGTCGAGCACCTGCGGGTGATGGCCCCCCAGTGGCCCCCGGCATCTTTCGACCTCAAAGCCGAAAAAGCCCGCCTCGCACAAACCTAATGGGGGTTACCGGGTCGACAGCATGAAAGGCTCGGTGCCTGGTAGCCACCGATGGATGAGCACTCACTCAAACCTGGATCTCGAGTCCTATGGCTAGATCGTGCCTCCATCGGTGGTCAGGAAGACGAACCGCTGATGGGATGCCGTGCCCGCGGCGTCTTGGCGTGAGCACTTGACCATTAGGTCGCGGGTGTTCCTGCAGGCTGCTGACCGGGTAGTCGAGCGAAGTGGAGGACGTCAGATTGTTGTTCGTCGGAGATGACTGGGCTGAG
>JACMPC010000217.1 GCA_014377705.1 Dermatophilaceae bacterium | reverse complement strand
CCGATGATCACGGCCGGGAGCAGGAGCACGTGCACGGTGAAGAGGCGGGGGATGATCGCCTCGCCGGGGAAGCCGCCGTCGAAAAGGAAGTAGGACATGTAGGAGCCCACGACGGGGACTGACTGGATGAAGCCCTCAGCCGCCCGCAGGCCGGTGCCCGAGAGCAGGTCGTCCGGCAGGGAGTACCCGGTGAAGCCCTCGTTGATGGCCAGCAGGGACAGGATCGTGCCGATGACCCAGTTGATCTCACGCGGCTTGCGGAAGGCACCCGTGAAAAAGACCCGGAACATGTGCACCGTGATCGAGACGGTGAACATCAGGGCCGCCCAGTGGTGGATCTGACGAATAATCAGGCCGCCGCGGACATCGAAGCTGATGTCGAGGGTGGACTTGAACGCCTCGCTCATGGTGATGCCCTTGAGCGGCACGTATGAGCCGTTGTAGACCACCTGGCCTGCGCTCGGGACGTACCAGAAGGTCAGGAAGGTCCCGGTCAGCAACAAGATGACCAGCGAGAACATCGCGATCTCACCGAGCATGAACGACCAGTGGTCGGGGAAGACCTTCTTGAGCAGGTAGCTCATCGGCTTGGCGACCCCCGAGCGGTCATCCACCCAGCTTGCAAGCCCACCCACCTTGGCTTTGGCGCCTTTTTCGGGAACTTCGAGCTTGACGTCCTCGGCACGCAGGCTATCGGCGCCTTTTGGAGTGGTTCGAGGGCTCATCCGCGCTCCCAGAAACTCGGGCCGACCGGTTCACGGAACGGCGATGCGGCCACCAGATAGCCCTCGGCGTCAACAGTGATCTCGAGCTGAGGCAGGGGGCGCTTGGCAGGACCGAAGATGACCTCGCAGTCCTTGGTGACGTCGAAGGTGGACTGGTGGCAGGGGCAGAGCAGGTGGTGGGTCTGCTGCTCATAGAGGCCCACCGGGCAGCCCACGTGGCTGCAGATCTTCGAGTAGGCAACGATGCCCTCGTGACCCCAGGCGCGCTCCTTCGGGACCTGGATGAGCGCTGGCTCCAGGCTGATGAGGATGACTGACGCTTTGGCCTTCTCCTCGAGCACGTGCTCGGACTTGTCGATGCCCTCCGGCAGGACGTGGAAGACCGATCCCAGCGTGACGTCGCTGGCTTTGATCGGTGTCATCCCGGGGTCACGCATCAGCCGCATACCTTTGCGCCAGAATGTAGTGGACAGGTCAGCCTTGGGAAGCGGACCGAGGCCTCCGGCGAGCTGCACGACCAGCGGAAGGGCAAAGAGCCCGAGTGCGCCCCCGAGCGAATACTTGATCAGGGGCCGACGAGCCAGCTGTGATGCATCGCCACCGGCTGCGAGCGTCGCAACTGCCTCGCTGCGGGCCTCGTCGGAGGATCGCTGCGGGTGACGGTCCTCCGCCACCTCGGTGTCGGGCATCAGGGTTTTTGCCCAGTGGACTGCACCGAGCCCGATGCACAGCAGGCTCACTGCCAGGGTCAAGCCGAGGACGATATTGGACAGGTTGGCCAGCCCGATGCCCGGGATGAACTGGTTCGTGCCCACATCGATCGTGAAGTACGCGACCAGGAAGATAAGCGTGGCAACCATCGAGACACCGAACAGCGTCGCAACCTGCTTTTCCGCGCGGCGGGCTGCTCCCTCGTCCAGGTCGGCGGAGCGTGGCACGTGCGGGGGCAACCCGGGGTTGCTGAAACGCTCCGGAACGCCGCTGGCCCCTTCATGGCCAACGGGCACCAGCATCCCCGGCGTGCTCAAGTCAGCCCTTGCTGGCTCCTTGCCATGTTCGCTCATCGTGTAGTAGGTCCCGTCGATTCGCAGTTCGTGTGATCCGGGTCGAGCTTATGAGTTGTGCATCGCACGTCGTGCTCGGAGCGCTCCATGACGTCACGCGGCCTTGGAGCCAAGCCACACGGCGGCACCGATCATGAGTGTTAAGCCAAAGACCCAGACAAACATTCCCTCGGAGACCGGGCCGAGGTTGCCCAGGCTCAGGCCACCGGGGTTCTTGCTCTTGTTGATCTCTTGCAGGTAGGTGACGATGTCATTCTTGTCCGTAGGGGCGATGTTCTGGTCGTTGAAGACAGGCATCGACTGGGGACCGGTCACCATCGCCTCATAGATGTGCTTGCCGCTGACATTTCGCAGGGTCGGCGCGTACTTGCCACGGGTCAGCGCGCCTCCGGAGCCGACGAAGTTGTGACACATCGCGCAGTTGACCTTGAACAGCTCGTTGCCGCGGGCACTGTTGCCGTCACCCTTGGTGTACTGGCTGTCCGGAACGGATGGGCCGGGGCCGATGGTGGCCACGTAGGCACCCATGGCGGCGATCTGCGCGTCTGTGAAGAGCACCTTGCCACGGGCGGGCTGAACGCTCGGCCCGCTCAGCGGCATACGCCCGGTGCCAACCTGGAAGTCGACCGCCGCCGCGCCCACGCCCACCAGGTTCGGGCCGGCGCCGGCCTTTCCGCCCTTGCCGTTGATGCCGTGGCAGCTGGCGCAGTTGGCCAGGAACAGCTTGGCGCCTTCGGCCACCTGATCGGTGCTGGCCACGGCGGCCTGTGCCGGCCTGGGCGCCAGGAGCGAGTACAGCCCGCCGGTGGCAACGAGGCCCAGCAGCAGCACGATGACGATCGCGGCGGGATGACGGCGATGGGAGCCCAGTGCATTCACAGGATGTTCCAGTCTTGGGTACGGACGCCGGGGGAGTGGTGGTGCATCACTTGAGTAGGTAGATCGTGGAGAACAGCGCAATCCAGATGACATCGACGAAGTGCCAGTAGTACGACGTCACGATGGCGCCGGAAGCCTGAGCGTGCGTGTAGCGGCGCGTCGTGAAAGTTCGTCCGACGATGAGCAGGATCGCGATCAGGCCGCCGGTCACGTGCATGCCGTGGAATCCGGTGGTGAGGTAGAAGACGGAACCGTAGGCATCGGAGGAGATGGTCACCCCGTCGCGCACCAGGCTGGCGTACTCCAAAATCTGACCGGAGACGAAGATCGAGCCGAAGATGTAGGTCAAGACGTACCACTCACGCATGCCCCACTGCTGGAGCTGCAGCAATGAGCCGGTGCGCGCTGGCTGGCCTTGCTCGGCCTTGAAAACACCGAGCTGGCACCACACGGAGGAGATCACGAGCAACAGGGTGTTGACGGCCGCGAACGGGACATTGAGAAGGGTCGTCCGCTGCTGCCACAGTTCCGGAGAGACTGACCGGATGGTGAAGTACATCGCGAACAACCCTGCGAAGAACATCAGCTCGCTGGCCAGCCAGACGATCGTCCCGACAGCAACCATGTTGGGTCGAGTGACCGGCCCATGACCGGGAATCGGGCTCGACGGGGGTCTGGACGTGCCTGACTGAACTGCTGATGCGGTCGCCACAAGAGAAATATTGCCCTATTCGGGTTCTCTTTGCACTAGTTGCCCACGGAAGGGCGCGCCGACGGGTGGAATTGGCACCGGTAGCATCTTGTCCATGACCGATTCGCACGCCACTCCGGACGCCTCTCGCGCACACCAGGGTTCGTCCGGCGCCGCACACCGGCTGTCAGTTCTGCTCTACAGCAATGACATCGCTACTCGGGACGCTGTGCGCCTCGCCGTCGGTCGCCGGCCGGCCCGGGACGTCGAGGTCACCACATGGCTGGAGTGCGCGACTGCGGCTGCCGTGATCGAGGCCGTGGAGACCGGGGACTTCGACCTTATGATCCTTGACGGGGAGACCTCGCCGACAGGCGGTCTCGGCCTGTGCCGTCAGCTCAAGAACGAGATCTTCGACTGCCCGCCGGTACTGGTGCTGACCGGACGTCCGCAGGACGGGTGGCTGGCAGCCTGGTCTCAGGCTGATCTGGCCATCCCGCATCCCCTTGACCCTTTCGCGGTGGCAGGCGCCGTTGCCGAGCTCGGCCGCACGGTTGGTGCCCCGAACGCCACCCGCGTCTAGCCGGTGAGCGCGCCGAACCCAGCTTCCCGAGCGATGACCTGGCCGACGATCTTCACGGCGCTGCTCGCGGGGCAGGATCTGGGCACCACCGAGTCCGCCTGGGCTATGGACCAGATCATGAGCGGTGAGGCCACTGCGGCGCAGGTCGCGGGCTTCCTGATGGCCCTGCGGGCAAAGGGTGAGACCGTGGATGAGATGCGCGGGCTGGCCGACACGATGCTGGCTCACGCCAGCAGGATCTCCGTTGCCGGCACAACCCTTGACATTGTCGGCACAGGTGGAGATCACGCTCACACGGTGAACATCTCGACGATGGCTGCTCTCGTGGCAGCGGCCAGCGGGGTTCGAGTCGTCAAACACGGCAACCGTGCTTCCTCCTCATCCTCAGGCTCTGCCGACGTCCTTGAAGCGCTCGGCATCAACCTGACGTTGAGTCCCTCCGATGTTGCCTCTGTCGTGGACCGGGCGGGCATCACCTTTTGCTTCGCCCAGCAGTTCCACCCCTCGATGCGGCACGCTGCCGCGGCACGTCGTGACCTCGGTATCGGGACTGCCTTCAATTTCTTGGGGCCACTGACCAACCCCGCCCAGCCCACGTATGCCGCGGTGGGGGTTGCCGACGCCCGGATGGCACCGCTGATGGCTGGTGTGTTCGCGGAACGAGGCAAGGACGCGGTGGTGTTCCGGGGCGACGACGGCCTGGACGAGCTCACCATCTCCACCACCTCCAAGATCTGGTGGGTGCGCAACGGCGCGGTGCACGAGTACAGCCTGGATCCTGCGTGGGTCGGTCTCGAACGTCACCCGCTGGAGACGTTGCGAGGGGCCGACGCTGCCTATAACGCCCAGGTGGTCCGGGATCTGTTCGGTGGGGCTGAGGGTCCTGTCCGTGACGCGGTCGTCCTCAACGCGGGGGTGGCGTTGGCGCTCACAGTGCCGGACCAAGGCGTGGGACAAGAGAGCTTCACCATGGCACTGCAGGCGGGGATGGACCGTGCCCAGGCCTCGATTGACGACGGGAGCGCCACGTCGGTGCTTCAACGATGGGTCGCTGCAACCCGCGGATGAGCCCGCGCTGGTGTCCCGGCCCAGATCTCAGTCGTCGTCCAGACCGAGGCTGAAGGCTGCCTCGAGGTCGTGCTTGGAGTACGTCCGGAAGGCGATATGGGTCTGGGTGCCCAGTATCCCGCTGACCTTGTTGAGGTGGTCGGCGATCACGTCGGCCAGGTCCTCGTGGTGACGGACCCGCACGATGGCTATCAGATCGACATCGCCGGTGACGGAGTAGACCTCGCTGACGCCTTTGAGCTCTGCGATGGCGGCGGCGACCTCGGGAATGCGGTCGACCTCGGCGTTGATCAGGACGATGGCGGAAATCACACGTCCACCCTAGCCCGCAAGGTCTGGCGAACCGGCAGCGTCCTGTGAAGACCTGGGTCGATGGGCTCGTCAAAGTTGACTACGTCCCGATAGGCAGTGGGGTCGGCGGCCAGGCTGTCGCGGGCTGCGCCGGCGCCGTGCACCGGACACGTCCACTGGCCATCGATGGAGACCAGGCGGACGTCGGGGGAGTCCAGCCAGCGCAGGATCTTCTCCGTCTCCTCGGCGGAGGCTGAGGCAGCGTGGCCGGGGGAGGGCAGAACGTTCTCGGCGCTGGCAGTGAGCGCCTCGATGTAGAGGCGGGGGTCGCCACCGAGGGGGACCACGGTGGTCCCGGCCAGGCGTCCGAAGCGGACGCAGATGATCTCCCAACCGCCAGGGGGTGTTGGTCGCGCGGCCACGATCTCAGCGCTGTCCGCCAAGGGAGCAATGCGTTGGGCACGCGCCGCCGCGCGGACCAGATGCAGCAGCCGGTCGCGGACCGCGCCGGCATCCTCGTATCGCTCCTGGCCCGAGAGAGTGCGCATCCGTGCTCGCAGGGCACCGACCACCTGCCGACAGTCGCCCGCGATCATCTGGGCGGCCTGCTCGACGATGAGCGCGTAGTCCAAAACGCTCTGGTCGCCCGTGCAGGGACTGCCACAGCGCCCCATCTGGGCCAGGACGCAGTCCTGGGATCGACCGCTGGCTGACAGCCGCTTGGTGCACTGGCGGAGCGGGAGCACCTCGTGCACTCCTGCGATCGCGGACTCGGCACCCAGCCGGGAGCTGAAGGGCCCGAGGTACCTGGCGCCGTCAGCCTTGACCTCTCGCACGATGCTCAGCCGGGGGAAGGCCTCGACGGTGAGCTTGACCCACGGCGCGCGCTCCGGATTCAGCGAGCGCCGGTTGTAGCGCGGTTTGTGCTCGGCGATGAGGCGGAGCTCGCGAACCTGCGCCTCCAGAGTGGTCTGGCACACCACCGGTGTGACGATGGTCGCGATGCCGACCATCTCGGCCATCCGGGTGCGCTGTTCCGAGGCGGTGAAGTACGTCCGGACCCGGCGCTGGATGTCCTGCGAGGTGCCCACATACAGAACGCGGCCCTTGCCATCCTTGAACAGGTACACGCCCGGGGCCGATGGCAGGCCATCAGCGAGATGACGCTTGCGCCGCTGCGCCGAGGTGACTCTCGAGGAGAATGTGCTGAGCCCCTCGAGAGTCACCACCCCGAGACTGCCGACCCGGGCGAGCAGGCCGTGCAGGACGTCGACAGTGGCGCGAGCATCGTGCAGCGCGCGGTGATCGGGGGTGGTCGCAGCGCCGAAGAGCCGTGCCAGCGTGCCGAGCTTGCGGTTCGGTGCCTCGTCCTTGCTGATCAGCTGTCGGGCCAGGTGGGCTGTGTCGACCACGCGGAAGGGCGGCCAGCCGTGATCGGTAAGAGCTGCGGCAGCCTTGAGGAACGAGATGTCGAACGGCGCATTGTGCGCGACCAGGACGCTGTGGCGGGCGAACTCCAGGAAGGCGGGAAGCACGCTCTCGATCCGCGGTGACTGCGCCACCATCTGATTGGTGATGCCCGTCAGCACCGAGATGAAGGCGGGGATCGGCTCACGGGGATTGACCAGGGTCTGGAACTCGCCGATCACCTCGCCGCCCCGGATCTTGACCGCCCCGATCTCGGTGATGTGTGCCCCGGCGGGACTGCCTCCGGTCGTCTCGAGGTCGACCACGACAAAGGTGACCTCGGCCAGGGGAGTGCCGAGCTCGTCTAGGGTTCCTTGGACGCCTTGCATGATGACGACGTTAGGTGTTGCGGCTGACAGCGCCCTGCAGGCTCGCTGTTGGGCCGGCGACTGTTGGGCCGGCGGCTGTTGGGCCGGCGGGAGGATCGGTTGTCGGACCCACCGTCTAGCGTTTCTTGCACGGCCAGCCGACAGGGTTTGCCGGAGTCCACGGACGAGCTGGGCTGATCTCGAGTGCGGAGGGCCAGAGATGATCGTCGACTGCATGACATGTCCGGTGCGCGGTCAGGAATGTCACGACTGTGCCGTCACGGTGCTGCTGGGCCCGCCCGCGTTGGCCGCCCTTGCATCAGGAGGCGGGCCCGAGCCGCTCGATGGCCTGCCACTGGATGCCGCGGAGAAGATGGTGGTGTCCCTCTTCGTCGGAGCTGGGCTGGTCATGGCGGCGGTCGCTGCAGAGTTGCGCGCGCAGCGCGAGAGTGTTCAGTCTTGGGGGTGTGTGCGAGACGTCGGCTGAGCGATCCTGATGGACCTACGATGGCACGATGATCAGGCGAAGGCGTGTTGCCGCGATCGCGTTGTGCGTCGGCTTCGCTGTTGGTATCGCGGGGCAGATGAACGGCAACGTGAGTCTGCCAGACCTCATCGGGAGCCTGGGCGACAAGGCGGTCAATTCGCAGCCCGGCCAGAACAGCTCGAACCAGGCGGCATCCTCAGTGCCCATGGTGGACCAGCAGACCGGTCGCCTGGCGGCTGTCCAGGTTCTGTTGTCGGCCCGGGCCGCCGCCGTGAAATCCGGCGACAAGAGCTTGTGGATGGCTACCGTGGACCTGCCCGGATCATCTTTCCGCAGGCGCCAGTCGTTGGGGTTTGACAACCTCGTCAAGCTCCCCCTCGGCCAGTTCACCTACGGCGCTGCGCGGCTCGCTCCCGCTCTCAGCGCGACGCGCGTCCGGCAGGCGGGGCCCAAGGCGTGGGCGGCCACGGTCACGGGGACCTACACGCTTGCTGGACTCGACCGGGCGCCGCAGTCTTTTGAGGCGACATACACCCTCGTGCAACGTCCCGGTGGTTGGCGAATGGTTGACGACGCGGACGGCGCGAGCCCCCTGCAGATGTGGGACCTGCCGGGAATGCGAGTCGTTCGGGGCAAGTCCGTCCTCGTGATCGGCAATGCTCCGGCGTCGCGGATGCGGGACTACAGCGCGATCGCGGATTCGGCCGTTCGCCGGGTCAGTGGTTACTGGGGGACCGTCTGGAGCTCTCACGTGGTCCTTGTGACCCCGTCGACCAGCGAGCAGTTTGCCAGGCTGCTGGCGCGTTCGGGTGGCGAGGGCCTCGATCAGGTGGCAGCGATAACACAGGGCGTGGTCGAGGCGGGTCAACAGGCACAGGGGGACCGGGTCGTGATCAACCCCACGGCGTTCACCGCTTTGCAGCCCGCAGGACGGCGTGTGGTCATCACCCATGAGCTGACCCACGTGGCGACCCGTTCATCGACCGACAGCCCCGTCCCGATCTGGCTGGCCGAGGGGATGGCCGACTATGTCGGGTACTCCGGTCTCGATCTGCCCCGCGAGCGCGTGGCACGTGAGCTCATCACCCTCGTGCGTGCCGGCAAGGGCCCGACGAGGCTGCCGACGGACGTTGACTTCGACCCTGCCCAGAGCAAGATCGCGCCGTCCTACTCCGCTTCGTGGCTGGCGGTGTCTCGACTGGTCGACCTTTATGGCCGGGCCAGGGTTGTCGCGTTCTATCGGCTTGTCGCATCGGCCCCGACAGCTGGCCAGGCCGACCCTGACGCCACCGCGTCGTTGGCGTTTCCCCGCAGCTTCGGGGTGACCGAGGCGCAGTTCGTCGAGGGGTGGAAGCGCTACCTGGGGACGCTGGCGCTTCGCTGACCCGGCGCTCATCGAAGGTCTGCTCGGCCCGGTACCGCCAAGTCCCGCTCTGGCAGGGATCCGGCCGGCGCGGGGAGCAGCGTGGCACAACGCACTGGATAACGCCCATCTATAAGACGCCCTCGGCCTCTCTCGCACGTGTTCGCGCGGTTCGCGAGGTCATCTGCGTTCATTCCGGGGTGCGGATGGGATTCACCACCGACACCAGGAACCGTGTTGGTGGGGCGGCCCTCACCGACTGCGGCAGCTCTACGGCCAGAGGACGTGCGGTCCCTCGACATGCACCCGCAGTGCTGGCGAGGACCGCAAGGTAACCTTCGCGCATGGCCGACCGCACTGAGTCCAGCATCAATATCGCCGCCGCACCGGGGACGATTCTCGACGTCATTGCCGACTTCGACAGCTATACCGACTGGGCCCACGAGGTCAAGAAGGCGACGTTGATCTCGGAGGATGGTGATGGATGGGCCGACCAGGTCGAGTTCACCCTCTCGGCCGGCGCGATCAAGGACACCTATGTGCTGGAGTACGACTGGGATGTGGCCGAGGACGGCACCGGGGTGGTTTCCTGGACTCTGGTCACCGGCCAGGTGCTCAAGGCGATGAACGGTTCGTACACACTGGAGGACACCGTCCTCGAGGACAGTGGCAGGGGCACCGCGGTCACCTACCGGCTCTCGGTCGAGGTCAAGATCCCGATGATCGGCATCCTCAAGCGCAAGGCAGAGAAAGTCATCATCGACACTGCCCTGAAGGAACTCAAGAAGCGTGTCGAGGTGTGAACGGGGGTCTGGGGATCGCGTGAGAGTCGTACTCTTCACCGGCAAGGGTGGCGTCGGCAAGACGACGACGGCCGCCGCCACGGCTGTCAGCGCGGCCAGGGCGGGTATCAAGACGCTGGTCATGTCGACCGACGCCGCGCACTCGCTTGGCGACGCCCTAGGGGTCTCCCTGGCGACGGCGCGCGACGACCCTGACCCTGTGGTCGAGATCGAGCCCGGTCTGTGCGCCCTTCAGGTCAGCCCGACTCACAGCGCCCGGCGCTCCTGGCGCTCGGTCCAGGACTATCTCCTGACCGTCTTCAAGGGCCTGGGAATCGACCCGGTGGTTGCCGACGAGCTGACTCAGCTCCC
Organism: Dermatophilaceae bacterium; assembly: GCA_014377705.1. Classification (GTDB taxonomy): domain Bacteria; phylum Actinomycetota; class Actinomycetes; order Actinomycetales; family Dermatophilaceae; genus UBA4719. The sequence continues at coordinate 18,184 of JACMPC010000217.1, read as the reverse complement.
CGGCGCAGAGGAGATCATCGCGCTGCTCGAGCTGCGAACGCAGGTCGAGTCCGGTCTCTGGGACCTCGTCGTGGTCGACTGCGCGCCGACCGCAGAGACGCTGCGGCTGCTTGCGCTGCCCGAGGCTCTCGCCTGGCACCTGGACAGGCTCATCCCGGCCCAGCGCGGTCTGCTGCGGGCACTTCGACCCGCCGCGTCGGCTGCCACCGGGCTGCCGCTGCCCGGGCAGCAGGTGCTGGAGACCCTGCGTCAATGGCAGGAGTCGCTGCTCGAGATCCAGCGGATCCTCGCCGCCGGGACCACCTCGGTGCGACTGGTGCTCACCCCTGAGCGGGTCGTGGTCGCGGAGTCACGCCGGACGCTTACCTCCTTGCGGCTCTACGGTCTGACCGTGGACCAGGTCGTGGTCAACCGTGTCTTCCCCGATGCGGCTGCTCCGGCGCAGGACTGCCCCGAGCCGGATCAGGCACCTGCGCAGAATGCCTGGCTGGCCGGCTGGAACGTGGCCCAGAAGCGTGGCTTGTCCGAGGTCCGGCGCTCTTTCGAGCCGCTGCCCATCGTCATCGCACCCTATCTTTCCGAGGAGCCTGTCGGTACGGATGCGCTGGCGGCACTTGCCGGGGCGCGGACAGGAGAGGTCGGCGACGTCCTGGCGGCAGTGCCCGCCCAGGGCATGACCGTGCGACCTGAAGACGGCGGTTTCCTCCTGACGCTGCCACTGCCACTGGTCACGGCCGCCGAAGTGGACCTCAAACGACGTGACGACGAGCTGCTCGTGTCGGTCGTCGGCCAGCGCCGGGTGCTGTCCCTGCCCAGCGTGCTTCGCCGGTGTGTCGTGACCGGCGCCGTGGTGCGCAATGCAACCCTGCGGGTGCGGTTCGCTCCCGATGAGAGGCTGTGGCCCGTGAGTGCAAGAGAGAGTGTGGCCAGTGAATGACTGAGCAGACCCCGTTCGCCGTCGGCACGGTTGCCCAGGAGGCCGCTCGCCTGATCGAGGACATGGCCACGATCGCGCGCTCGGGCTACCGCCGCGCCGATGCCCCAAGCCCGTACGACGGTGAGCCGGCTCCGGAGCCTCGCTCCGGCGGCGCACCTGACGCACCTGACGCACCTGACGCACCTGACGCACCTGACGCACCGTACGAGCCTGACGCGCCTGAGACGCAGTCAGGTGCGCACCTGGGCGGAGACCGCGAGGCGAGGGACCGCGCGACGGGGGATCGCAGGAACGGGGAGCAGCCGGCCGGGGGTCACGCGGCTGACGACGAGTCCTTGCCGGGTGTCTGCAGCGCGTGTGGGGCCGACGGTGACGCCACTCCGGCAAGCTGCCGGATCTGCCCGCTGTGCCGAGGGATCGCCGTGCTGCGCTCGGTTCGGCCGGAGACGGTGGACCTGCTGGCCGACCTCGCGCTGTCGGTGGCTGCGGGTTTGCGCGACGTGGCTTCCAGGGCACGGGCCTCCGCACCGCCGTCGCCGTCAAAAACGGGCTCCGGCGGGCCGGCCGATGGTGATCGCACCACGGTCCAGGATATTCATGTGGATGACGAGAGCGAGTGACAACGACGTGAGCATGACGATCGGGTTGGACATCGGTGGCACCAAGATCAATGGTGGCGTGATCGACGAGTGCGGGGCGATTTTGGCCAAAGGACGCAGGGACACCCCGGCACTTGACCCGGCAGCCATCATCCATGAGGCGGCGAGCCTGACCCGGGAGCTGTCCCTGGAGCACAAGATCGACGCCGTCGGGGTTGCCTGTGCCGCCTTCATCGACCGTGCGGGCTCCACGGTGTACTTCTCACCGAACCTCGCCTGGCGAGATGAACCGCTGCAGCAGCGTCTCGAGTCGGCCCTCGGCCTGCCGGTCACCATCGAGAATGACGCCAACGCGGCAGCCTGGGGCGAGTTCCGGTTTGGTGCCGCCGATGAGGCCGCCAACATGGTCATGGTCACGGTCGGCACCGGCATCGGTGGTGGCATCGTGGTCGACGGGGTCCTGATGCACGGGGCGTTCGGGGTGGCCGCAGAGCTGGGCCACATGCGCGTCGTCCCCGGTGGCGTGCGCTGTGGTTGTGGCAACCGCGGTTGCTGGGAGATGTACGCCAGCGGAACCGCCCTGGTGCGTGAGGCGCGGGATCTGGTGATCTCAGGGTCGCCGCTGGCAGCCCGCCTGTCCGAGCTGTGCGGGGGTGATCCGTCGGCGTTGAGCGGGCCGGACGTGACCCGGGCGGCGGTGGAGGGCGACCCGGCAGCGGTCGAGCTCCTGGCTGACCTCGGAGTGTGGATCGGCGAGGGGGTGGCGTCCGTCGCGGCGATCCTGGATCCCGAGCTGGTGGTCCTGGGCGGGGGAGTCTCCGAGGCCGGGGTCCTGCTGATCGATCCCGCGCTCGCTGCCTTCCGACGCCAGCTGACCGGCCGCGGGCATCGGCCCGAAGCCCGGTTCGCGCTGGCGAAGCTCGGCAACGACGCCGGCATGATCGGCGCCGCGGATCTTGCCGCCCGGGCAGACCGGTGAGCACCCGGCTCGCCATCGGGATCGACATCGGCGGCACGAAGGTGGCCGGTGGTGTGGTCGACGCCGACGGCAAGGTGAGCCACCGGGCGCGCCGGGACACCCCCTCACGTTCCAAGAGCCCCTCAGTCGTCGAGGGCACGATCGTGGAGGTCGTGACGGAGCTGATGCAGCTTGCCGGCCCGGAGTCGGTTGCAGCCGTCGGTATCGGAGCTGCCGGCTTCGTTGCGGCGGACCGGGCGACAGTCGTGTTCGCCCCGCATCTCTCGTGGCGCCACGAACCGCTCCGGGACGCCTTGCAGAAGCGGGTGCCGGTGCCGATCTTCGTCGACAACGATGCCAACGCCGCTGCCTGGGCCGAATGGAAGTTCGGGGCGGCGCGGGGGGAGACCCACGTCATGATGATCACTCTGGGCACGGGTATTGGCGGTGGCATCCTGATCGACGGTCAGGTGCAACGCGGTCGCTTCGGAATAGCCGGGGAGTTCGGGCACATGCAGGTCGTGCCGGGAGGCCATCGCTGCGAGTGTGGCAACCGCGGTTGCTGGGAGCAGTACGCCAGTGGCAATGCGCTGGTGCGAGAGGCGCATTCGCTGTTCTCGGCCAACTCGCCCATTGCCAGTGACCTGCTGGACGCGGTCGAGGGCGTGGTGGACAACCTGACAGGCCCGCTGATCACCCAGGCCGCGCGCGATGGCGACCCGACAGCTCGCGAGCTTCTCGCCGAGATCGGTCACTGGCTGGGAATCGGCATCGCCAACCTGGCAGCGGCTTTCGACCCGGGCATGTTCGTCATCGGCGGTGGTGTCAGCGCTGCCGGTGACCTGCTGCTGGCCTCCGCGCGCGAGACGTTCAAGCGGCACCTGGCCGGACGAGGATACCGGCCCGAGGCGCGCATCGTGGCTGCCCGGCTCGGCAACGATGCCGGCCTGATCGGTGCAGCTGACCTCGCTCGCCACTCGGCCGGCTAAGTGCCCGCTAGCCGACCCGCTTCGACCTGCTGCTCCGCCGGTTGCGAGCGGTGCTCGGCTGGTTGCGAGCGGTACCCCGACAGCTGGGAGTCAGAGGCGAGCGCCGTCGTCATCGTCGCCCTCCTTGCCCGGCAGCCGGGAGACCAGCAGCCCGAAGCCTCCGACGGACATCGCGATGGCCGTCAGCGTCCAGTAGCTGCTCATCTCCCGGTTGAAGAAGACGAGGTAGAGCAGCAGCAGGGGCCCGCCGATCATCCCGGCGAGGATGGCCCAGAACTGCAGGTCGCCCACCGGCAGGGGAGTCACCGGTCGTGGTTCGAAATGCTCGTCCTCGTCGTTGTCCTTGTCGTCGATCTCGTACGCCCGCCATCCCTGTGGGGCCGGGACGGCCTGCGACTCGCCCTGTGACACGTCCTCGGGCTCGCCCTGCTGGGGAGTCGTCTCATCGGCCGCGTCCTCGGCTGGCGGGTCGCCCGCCTCAACGGGGGTCTGGTGGGTCGTCCCGCGATAGGCGGAGGTATCGCCGGCAGTGGGCCTGACGGGCCTGACGGGCCCAGTGGGTCCAGTGGGCCTGACGGGTTGCTCCGGCGCGGACTCTTCGTCTTTCAGGTGAGCGATGATGTCGGCGAAGATCGCGTCATCGTCGAAGCCGTCGGGCGAGCGCCGACGGTCGGAGTCATTCACGTCAGGGCGATCCGTTCGATGAACTTGGCCGACTCGTCAAAGATCTGCAGCGCGTCATTGTCGATGGTGGCAACGTGGTAAGAGTCCTCGAGAAGGATCTCGGTGACGTCCCGGCTCGAGATCCTGGACAGGATCAACGCCGAGCTCGAGGCGGGCACCACATGGTCCTGGGGCGAGCGAAGCAGCAGCAGCGGCTGGGTGACCTCTGGCAGGTCCCGAATCACCGACTGCCAGGCGACCACCTGGGAATGGGCGGCCTTCAGCGGGGTGCGGGTGTACGCGAGCTCGGTGACGCCTTCCTTCTTGATGTCGTTGCCGATGGCCCGAAGCGACCCCACGAGGTGCTTCAGGACCGGGAGCAGGCGGGTGCGGGGGTCGTCGAACTTGACCGCCGGGTTGACCAGGACCAGCCCGCTGATCCGCGGGCCATGCTCCTGGGCCAGCTGCAGGCTGAGGGCGCCGCCCATCGACAGGCCGCAGACGACGACCCGTTCGCAGGTCTGGTGCAGCTCCCGGAATGCCGTGTCGACGCAGGAGTACCAGTCCGGCCAGCGGGTGCCGTTCATCTCCTGCCAGGTGGTGCCATGGCCGGGCAGCAGGGGCAGGTGGACGGTGTACCCCCGGTCTGCCAGGTACTCAGCCCATGGGCGCATACTCTGCGGCGTGCCGGTAAACCCGTGGCACAGCAGCACCCCGACATCGGACCCGTCATGCCTGAAGGGTTCGGCCCCGGTCAGAATCGCCACGGAATCACTCCTGACTTCTCGAAAAGTCCTCGCTGGTTCTTGTACGGGAATCCTCGCACGACGCGCGACCTGCGCCTAGTGTCGTACGATTCAGGCGGTAGTGACGCGTCTGACGACTCACGTGAAGGAGATGTTCCGGGTTGTTCTACTGGGTGCTCAAGACGCTGATTCTCGGGCCGGTCCTCAGGCTGTTGTTCCGCCCGTGGGTCGAGGGCGAGGAGAATATCCCGGCCGAGGGTGCGGCGATCTTCGCCAGCAACCACCTCTCCTTCTCCGACTCGATCTTTCTGCCACTGGTGCTCCCGCGGCGGATCACCTTCCTTGCCAAGTCGGACTACTTCACCGGTCGGGGCATCAAGGGCCGGGCCACGGCGGCCTTCTTCAGGGGGGCCGGGCAGCTGTCGGTCGACCGCTCCGGTGGACAGGCCGGACTGGCCGCGGTGAACAGCGGCCTCAAGGTCCTGCGCCGCAATGAGCTGCTGGGCATCTATCCCGAGGGCACCCGATCGCCTGACGGCCGGCTGTATCGCGGACGGACCGGGGTGGCCAGGATGGCTCTCCAGTCGGGTTGCCCGGTGCTGCCGGTTGCCATGATCGGCACCGACAAGGCACAGCCGAGCGGCAAACGCGTCCCCAAGATCATGCGCATCGGGGTCCGCATCGGCAAGCCGCTGGACTTCTCCCGCTATGAGGGCATGGAGGAGGACAGGTTCGTCCTGCGCTCGGTCACGGACGAGATCATGTACGAGCTGATGCTCCTGTCGCGCCAGGAATACGTCGACATGTACGCCACCTCGATGAAGGAGCGGCTGCTCGCCGCGGCCAGGGCCAAGGCCAAGGAGCTGCAGCAGGACGCCGTCGACACGATCGAAAAGATCGACAAGGGCATCAAGGGTGACGGGGCCACGTCCTCGCACGATGAGCAGGCTCATGAAACGCCCCATCACGACAAGCCCGATCACGACAAGCCCGATCACGACAAGCCCGATCACGACAAGCCCGATCACGACGAGCACGATCACGACGAGCACGTGCAGGACGGGCACGTGCAGGACGAGCACGTGCAGGACGGGCACGTGCAGGACGGGCACGTGCAGGACGTGAACCAGCAGGACGTGAACGAGCAGGACGAGCAGGGTGGAGCGCCCAAAGCGGTTTCGGACGGCGTGGGTCATCCGCCAGCCGCGCAGGTGGATAAGCGCGCGGCCCGCTAGCTCGTGAGGTCATTCGTGCAGGAACCGCACAACACTGCACGGACGGAGCCGACGGTGGTCGCCGCGATGTGGCGCGGGCTGGACATCTTTCGACCCACTGCCTGGGTGTATGCCCTCTACTCCGCCTTTGCGCGTCATCCGGGTATGGCGCGGCCGTGGCTGGCATGGCTCGTGCTGGGGGTGCTCGGCGCCTGGACGGTGGGCGTGGCTCTGTACCACAGCCGCACCGCGAGAGTTCTCGGCATCGAGCTGGCGTTGGCCTGCGTCGCCATCCTGAGCACCCGACTGGTGGACACCCCCGAGGTGATCGTCGCAGGGGCTAGGACGCTGCCCGGGCTCTGGCCGGCCGCCGCGGTGGTGGGGTGGGCAGTGCTCAGGGGATGGCGCACCGGAATGCTGGCAGCGTTCCTGGTGGGCGTCGCCGACCTCCTTGAGGTTGGCGTGGCCACCCAGACCGCGCTCGACACGAGCACCGTCAACAACATCGTGATCCTGGTACTGCTCGGCGGCTGCATCGGCTACTGCGCCGACTTGTCCCGTGACGGGCATGCGGCCCTGAGCGAGGCGCTGAGGGTCCAGGCAGAGGTGCGGGAGCGTGACCGGCTGGCGCGCACCGTTCACGACGGGGTGCTGCAGACGTTGTCCTTGATCCATCGGCGCGGCTCCGATCTCGGTGGCGGGGCCGGTGAGCTCGCCGCCTTGGCTGCGGATCAGGAACGGCTGCTGCGTGCCCTGGTCAGCAGGGTTCCCGGCGCACCTGCGCCCGGTGACTCGCACCTTGCTGCGGGGGCGGTCGGACAGGTGGATCTGCGGTCGGTGCTCGGGCGGTATGCCGATCGCGCGGTCAACGTCATCCCGCCCGCAGGGCCGGTGCTGATGGCCGCTTCCGTCGCCGAGGAGCTCGCGGCGGCGGTCAGTGCCGCCCTCGACAACGTCCGCCTCCACGCCGGCGCCGATGCGCAGGCGTGGATCCTGATCGAGGACAAGGGCAGGGACGTCACCGTGACCATCCGCGACAATGGAGTCGGTGTGCCGGCGGGCCGGCTGGCTGAGGCGGCGATCAGTGGCCGGATGGGGATGACCGACAGCATCGTGGGGCGGATGGGCGACCTCGGGGGGACTACGACGTTTGAGTCGAGACCCGGTGCGGGTACCTGCCTCGAGCTCACCGTCTCCAAGAACGGCTCGGAACCATGACCGGAGCGAAAGCAGCGGGTGCAGCGCGAGTCGTGAGTGGAGCCGCAGCAGTGGGCGGAGCGGGAGTCGTGGGCGCAGCAGTGAGCGGAGCGGGAGTCGTGGGCGCCGCGAAGATGGCGGACCCCGTCCTGGATGAGACCACGGTGCGGGTGCTGGTCGCCGACGACCACCCGATGTGGCGCGACGCCGTGGCCCGGGATCTGGCTGATGCCGGCTTCAATGTCGTCGGCACGGCGGACGACGGCCCCAGCGCGGTGAGTCGCACGCTGGCCGTACGGCCAGATGTTCTCGTCCTTGACCTCAACCTCCCGGGGATGCGCGGGGATCAGGTGTGCGCGGCGATCGTCCGGGCCCAGATCCCGACCAGGGTGCTGATCCTGTCAGCAAGCGCTGAGCTCCAGGATGTCCTCGAGGCCGTGAAGGTAGGGGCCATCGGCTATCTGCTCAAGTCCGCCGGCCGCGAGGAGTTCCTCGACGCGGTTCGGGCGACCGCCCGGGGCAGGGCCGTGTTCACCCCCGGCCTGGCCGGGCTGGTCCTGGGGGAGTTCCGCAGGCTCGCCGCCGAGTCGACGGTCAAGAACAAGCGTGAGGTGCCCGAGCTCACCGCCCGGGAGACAGAGGTGCTCAAGCTGGTAGCAACGGGCATGTCCTACAAGCAGATCGGTGGACATCTGTTGATCTCACACCGGACGGTGCAGAACCACGTTCAGAACACCCTGACCAAGCTGCAGCTTCACAACCGCATCGAGCTCGTCCACTTCGCCATCGCCAAGGGCCTGGACATCTCCGGCTGAGAGATTGCAAGCATGGGAGAACTTCCCAACGCCATACAGCGACTCGGTTTGAGGAGTCGTGCGGGCTCACGCAGCTGACCGCGGGGTGCGCAGCTGACTGGGGGGTGTGCAGCTCGCCTAGGGGTGAGCAGCGCGCGGGCGATATGCACGCCGATGGGCAGGCAGGCTGTGGCGGCCGGGGACGGGATACACCAGTCCCCGGACCAGCCCGGCGCGTGCGGGGACCAGCTGGCTGCACTCGCCCCGGAAGGGCAGGATCCGCATTCCCGGGCCGATCCCTGACGCCTGAGCCAGACGGTCGGAGTGCAGCCCGGCGCAGACAGCCACCCGGTGCGCCGCGATGACATCTCGGGGGGGTGTGCACCCGTACCTCGCCGGAGAAGAAGGTACGGGTGCACCGACTCGTCGAACCTTAAGGTCCCCCGCGCGCTCCGACCTCGTCGGCCAGCGCGGTCGCCACCTTGCGATAGTCCACCCTGCCGGTGGACTCCGTGTCCCGGCCCGGGTCGAGCTCCTGCAGGGCTTTGGCGACGGCCAGTCCGACGATTCCGCCTCCGACGACGACGTTGGGAAGCATCATGGAGCCTCTTTCGCGTGTCGGGTCTCCGGAATCACCAGGGTTGTTGCGAGCGCGAGTCCGGAGACTGCGGCAGTGGCGAGGAAGGCCACCTCGAAGGACGCCACATCTGCCAGCGCGCCGGCGACCAGCGGGCCGAGGAAGGCCCCGGCGTCCGAGGCCATCTGGAAGGCCGCGACGGGGGTGCCGCCGCGTCCGCCGATGACGTCTCCGACGACCGCGGCCGAGGACACCCCGAGCAGCGCCGAGCCTGCGCCATACAGCGCCATGCCAGCCAGGAAGAGCGGGGCGCCACCGGTGATCGCCATCGTGACTCCGGCCACCAGCGACAGGGCTGCCCCGGCGCGCAGGTAGGGGCGCCGCCCGCGGGTGTCGACCAGTCGGCCGGCCGGAACGAGCACGATGGCCTGCACCACAGCCGACAGGACCAGCCCGGCGCCGGTCCAGGAGGGGCCCAGGCGCAGACCCTCCACGACGAACAGGGGGATGAGGGAGGACCGGACCCCGAAGACCGCCCAGCCGACCGCAAAGTTGTTGGTCACGGCGGCCCGGTATGCCGAGCTGCGCAGCGCGGTCGTCAGGGTGGTGGGCGTGACCTCGGCGGTGCCGGCGACGGCCTCGTGCTCGCGTAGGTCCGTGCGGGCCAGGAACACCGTGGCCACGCCCCCGGCGACCAGAAGCGCGACGGCATACACGAAGAAGGGGGCGCGCAGGGACAGTGCCGTGAGCGGTCCGCCGAAGGCCGGGCCTGCGATGGCGCCCAGCAGGAACCCGGTCTGGTAGGTGCCGGCAGCACGGCCACGCTGGTTCGGGGCGACGACCCGCAGCAACAGCGCGAAGGAGGAGACGGTGAACATCGCCGAGCCGGCGCCGCCGATGCCCCGCAGCACGAGCAGCTGGGTGAAGTTGCCGGACAGCCCGGCCAGCAGGCTGGACACCCCGACGATGCCGATGCCGGTGGCCAGCACCAGGCGTTCCCCGAGCCGGTTGACCAGGCGGCCGGCCAGGGGCGCCGGGGCGAAGCGCACCAGGGCGAACACCGAGATGACCGAGCCCGCGGCGAAGTTGCTGACACCGAAGTTCTTGGCGAACAGGGGGATCGCCGGGGCGAGGATCCCGAAGCCCAGGGCCACCGAGAACGCCACTGCCGTGAGGACAGCCACCTCGGGGGGGAGGGATCCGAAGGGATGACGTATGGCGCGCATGGGTCAGCCATTCTCGCAGGCCTGGTCAAGGGCGAATGTGCCGGTGTGCCGTATCGAGAAGTTCGTGGCGGCGTGGTGCGTATTCCTTGCGCCGGCTGGCGGGATCTGGAAATATCGTGGCATGGAGCAGCCTCCGGTGCAGGACGCCGAGCCACGTGGGAACGTCCTCAAGGTGGTCAATCCGGTCATGGGGCTGCTTCTTCGCTCGCCTCACGGCGGTGCCCGCGCGCTTGCCGTGAAGGTCAACGTCGAACGCCCGTTGACGGTCGATGAGCTGCGTCCGCTGCTCGCGAGCCAGGCTACCGCCTACCTGAAGTTCACCGACTGAGCAGGAAAGGCTCCCGGACGGGGTCGATCCGCAATCGTCCGGCGTTTCGCGCTAACTCTCATCTAATGACTGCTAGTTTAAATCTAGCAAGCGGTCGAGCCCCCGCGGGGGTCTGTGAGAGGTGGCATCGTGGGCGGCGCGTCGCAAGCGCAGCTGTACAACGCCTTTGGCGCGTACGTGCGCAGCCAGCGCAAGCTCGCTCAGCTGACGCTGCGCCAGGCTGCCGAGTCGGCAAGCATCTCCAACCCCTACCTGAGCCAGATCGAGCACGGACTGGCGCTTCCCTCGATCTCTGTTCTCAGCGCCCTCGCCGACGCGCTCAGCGTGTCCGCCGAGACGATGCTGTTGCGGGCGGCAGGACTGGCGTCCCCGAACGGTGCCGAGCCTTCGAGTCACACCGAGGAGTCGATCCTGCAGGACCCGCGACTGGACGACGAACAGAAACATGCCCTGCTGGCGGTGTTGGCGTCCTTCGTCGGGTCGTCCACCGATGAGGTGCCGAGGAGTCCGGAGCAACCTGAGACACACCGCGATCTGATTACGCCAACAAATGGAGCCGCCCGGCCAGCAGCCGCTGGCCGAGCGTCCAGCAACCGAACGAGAGGGGAGTGACTATGTCTGATCTGCGATTTGACGGACGGGTAGCCATCATCACCGGAGCCGGAGGGGGTCTCGGGCGCGCTCACGCGCTGGAGCTGGCTCGACGGGGGGCCAAGATACTGGTGAATGACCTGGGCGGGGCCCTGGACGGCAGCGGCTCCTCGAAGTTCGCAGCGGACCGGGTCGTCGACGAGATCACGGCCCTGGGCGGCACCGCGGCGGCGAACCATGATTCCGTGGCCACCCCGGAGGGGGGCCGGGCCATCGTGCGGGCCGCGGTGGACGCCTTCGGTCGGGTGGACGTGCTGATCAACAACGCCGGGATCCTGCGTGACAAGGCCTTCCACAAGATGGACGACGCCATGATCGCCGCGGTGATCGACGTCCACCTCAAGGGTGCTCTCTACGTCAGCCAGCCTGCCTATGCCCTGATGCGCGCGCAGGGCTACGGCCGGATCGTCAACACCAGCTCGGCTTCCGGGTTGTTCGGCAACTTCGGCCAGGCCAACTACGGCGCGGCCAAGGCCGGGCTGGCCGGGCTGACCCGGGTTCTGGCCCTGGAGGGCGCCAGCTACGGCATCAAGGTCAACGCGATCGCGCCGATCGCGTCGACCCGGATGACCGAGGACATCCTGGGAGATCTCGCAGCCAGGGTCTCGCCCGAGTCAGTGAGCCCGCTGGTCGCCTACCTTGCCCACGAGCAGTGCTCGGTCAACGGCCATGTCTACTCGGTCGCCGGCGGCCGGATCGCCCAGATCTTCGTCGCCGAGACGCACGGCGCCGTGCTCGCGACGAACACCGCCGAGGAGGTCCAGGCCAGCCTCGCTCTCATCGACGAGATGGATGTCGAGCGGTACCACCGGCCGTCGTCGCTGGACGAGGAGACCACGATCATTGCCAAGGCGCTGGCCGAGGCTCTTTAGGCGGGCACTGATCTGCCGGCCGGGGGCCACTCCCAGGGCTCCCGGCCGGCTGATCGGCGTTCCCGGTGGCAGCTCAGGCGTCTCGACGACGCATGAGCATCGCTGCCGCCGTCAGCAGGACGGAAACCCACACCAGCAGGACCGCGAAGCCCTGCCAAGGGCCGAGCACCGTGTTCGTCGCACCCTGGGAAAACAGGTCGATCTGCTCCTGCGGCATGAGCAGCCTGGAACCGGCGGTCCCGGGCAGAAAGGGGCTGATCGCTTGCAGCGGCTTCCACGGGATCAGGAACAGGTTCTCGATCACCAGGAGCAGTCCCAGCACGGTCGCCAGGGCGCCTGCTGAGTGTCTCAGGAGAGCGCCGATCGCAAAGGAGAGCAGGGCGATGGCTGCGAGGTAGAGTGGAGTGCCCACCAGGATCCGCACCGTCTGGCTGTTACCGAGATCGGGTGCCAGTCCCTTGCCGCCGAGAACCATCTGCATGACGGCCAGTGAGATCGCCACGGCGCCCGCGGAGACCACGAAGATCGAAACTGCCAGGACGACGCCCTTGGCCCAGAGTGCCGGGAGCCGTCGCGGGACCGCGGCCAGGGTGGATCGGATCATCCCGGTCGAGTACTCGCCGGTGATCACCAGCACACCCAGGACGATGACGGGCAGCTGGGCCAGTGACACCGCGATGGAGAACACGGCAATGCTGCCGCCCCCGTCGTCCGTGCCGTTCGGGCCGTTGGACTGCGAGGCGCCGATCGCCGAGAAGAAGGCCACGATCCCGACCATCAGGACCAGCGTGATCGCGAGGGTCCAGATCGTGGAGCGAAGCGTCCGGAACTTGATCCACTCGGACCGCACGATCCGGGGGAAGCTGAGGCGAGAGTTGCGGGCCGGCGAAGTGTCCAGCTGTGAGGTTGCCTCGGGGAAGGTCAGCGTGCTGGTGCTCATCGGATCGCCCCTTCCGGGTCGGACTGCGGGAGACCAGCGCCGAGCAGATCCTGCGGGGGAGCGCCGGCGGCGGCGGGGTCATCGGGATCCCAGCCGGCGGCCGTGGAGTGGTACTCGACCGAATCCTGGGTCAGGGCCATGTAGGCGTCCTCGAGCGAGCCGGTCGCCGGCGTGAGCTCATGGAGCACCACCTGGGCGGCGGCTGCGGCCTCGCCGATGGCCTGGGCCGTGCTGCCGGTGACCTCGAGCCATTGCGGGGTCGTGGAGGTGATGGTGATACCTGGTCCGCAGAGAAGCTCGACCAGGCGGGTCGCCTGCGGGCTGCACACCCGCACCGTCGTGCCGGCAGCCCGGCCGACGATGTCGGCGACCGGCGCGTCCGCGAGGATCCGTCCTCGGCCCAGGACGATGATGTGGTCCGCGGTGAGCGCCATCTCGCTCATCAGGTGCGAGGAGAGGAATACAGTGCGCCCCTGACCCGCGAGATAGCGAACCAGGTTGCGGACCCAGACGACTCCTTCGGGGTCGAGTCCGTTGATCGGCTCGTCCAGGATGAGCGTGTTCGGGTCGCCGAGCAGAGCCGACGCGATCCCCAGACGCTGACCCATCCCGAGCGAGAAGCCACCGACCCGCTTCCGGGCGACAGGCTCGAGGCCGGTCATCCCGATGACCTCCTGCACGCGGGCCTTGCCGATCCCGTGGCTCGCGCCCATCGCCAGCAGGTGGTTGTACGCGCTGCGCCCGGTGTGCACGGCCTGCGCGTCCAACAGCGCGCCGACCTCCCGCAGAGGCGCGCGGTGCTGGGCGTACCGGCGGCCGTTGACCGTCACCGTCCCGTTCGACGGGTGGTCCAGACCGGCGATCATCCGCATCGTGGTGGACTTGCCGGCGCCGTTGGGACCGAGGAATCCGGTGACCCTGCCGGGATGCACGGTGAACGTGACATCGTCGACGGCCGTCTTCGACCCGTATCTCTTGGTCAGGCCCTGGGCCTCGATCATCTGTGAGAGTCCTTCGCGTTGAGGGTGAGGTGCGGCCACAAGGCTAGGGGCAGGCCCGGATCCGGGGTCGGGCGGCTCGGCATGCAGGTCCGTGACCCACTCGACGGGGAACCGGCAGATCAACGGTAGGTTGGCCCCATGCGCATTGGAATGTTGACAGGTGGCGGAGATTGTCCAGGACTGAACGCGGTTATCCGGGCGGCGGTGACCAAGGGGATTCAGGCGTACGGCCACGAGTTCGTGGGCTTCCGTGACGGCTGGAAGGGCCCCCTGGAGGGGCTGACCCGGCCGCTGGGCCTGCAGGACGTCGCCGGGATCCTGGCACAGGGCGGCACCATCCTTGGTTCTTCACGGACCAACCCCTACAAGGTCGACGGCGGTCTGGACCGGATCCGGACGAACATTCAGGGCGCCGGTATCGACGCCCTGATCGCGATCGGCGGCGAGGACACCCTCGGGGTGGCCAAGAAGCTCACCGATGACGGGCTCGGCGTCATCGGAGTCCCCAAGACCATTGACAACGACCTGTCCGCCACCGACTACACCTTCGGCTTCGACACTGCCGTGATGATCGCCACCGAGTCGATCGACCGGGTTCGCACCACCGCACAGTCGCACCACCGCGCTCTGGTCGTTGAGGTCATGGGCCGTCACGCGGGCTGGATCGCCCTGCACGCCGGTATGGCCGGCGGAGCCAACGTGATCCTGCTGCCCGAGACCGAGTTCGACATCGAGAAGGTCTCCGCCCAGGTCCGCAGCTGCTTCGACCGGGGTGTCGCCCCGATCGTGGTGACCTCCGAGGGGGCACTGCCGATCGGCGGCGCCGAGTCGCTCAAGACCGGCGAGCTGGATGCCTTCGGGCACATCCGGCTCGGCGGGATCGCCGACTGGCTGGCCGACGAGATCGAGAAGCGGACGGGCATCGAGACCCGTTCCGTCATCCTGGGACACCTGCAGCGCGGTGGCACGCCCACGGCGTACGATCGCGTGCTGTCCACCCGGTTCGGACTTGCGGCCGCCGACGCGGTCCAGGACAAGGACTTCGGCAAGATGGTCGCCCTGCACGGCACCGACATCGTGCGGGTTCCGCTGGCCGAGGCCGTCGGAACGCTCAAGACCGTGCCGCTGGAGCGGCTGACCGAGGCGGCAGTCTTCTTCGGCTGATTCGGACATTCGCCACCGTCCACCGGATGGGCGCAAGTAGGCCCATCCGGTGGGCGGAACTAGGCTTGGGGACGTGAGCAACCCAGCCAGAGTCGACGCAAGCCCTGACGTCATCGCCGGTCTGGACGCGTGGCGTGATCTGCCGGCCGCCCAGCAGCCCGTGTGGCCCGATGCCAAGGCGCTCGCCGCGGCCGTCCTGACGTTGTCGAACTATCCGCCACTGGTCTTCGCCGGTGAGTGCGACGTGCTGAGGGCCCGGCTGGCCGATGCGGCCGTGGGCAAGGCTTTCGTGCTGCAGGGCGGGGACTGCGCCGAGACGTTTGCCTCCGCCACCGCGGACAACATCCGGGACCGGATCAAGACGATCCTGCAAATGGCGGCGGTGCTGACCTACGGCGCGAGCATGCCGGTGATCAAGGTCGGCCGGATCGCCGGTCAGTTCGCCAAGCCGCGCAGCAGCAACGAGGAGACCCGGGGCGGGATCACGCTGCCCACCTACCGCGGCGACATGGTCAACGACTCCCCATTCACCGCGCAGGCGCGCACTCCTGACCCGGACCGGCTGGTTCGGGCCTACAACGCGAGCTCGGCGACGCTCAACCTGGTCCGGGCGTTCACGACCGGCGGCTACGCAGACCTCCGCCACGTGCACGACTGGAACCGCGGGTTCGTCGCGAACTCGGCCAACTCACGCTACGAGCGCATCGCCGGTGACATCGACAAGGCGATGAAGTTCATGGCCGCCTGCGGTGCCGACTTCGACGCCCTGCGCACGGTGGAGTTCTTTGCCAGTCACGAGGCACTGCTGCTGGACTACGAGCGGCCCCTGACTCGCATCGACTCCCGCACCGGCAAGCCATATGACGTCTCCAGCCACTTCGTCTGGGTGGGGGAGCGCACTCGCGACCTCGACGGGGCGCACGTCGACTTCCTGTCCCGAATTCACAACCCGATCGGTGTCAAGGTGAGCTCCAAGGCCAGCCCGGACTATCTCCTGCGCCTCATCGACAAGCTCGACCCCGAGCGTGAGCCGGGACGGCTGACCTTCATCACGAGGATGGGTTCGAGCACCATTCGAGAGGCGCTGCCCCCGATTGTGGAGAAGGTCACGGCCTCGGAAGCGGTGGTGACCTGGATCTGCGATCCCATGCACGGCAACACCTTCGAGGCCCCCTCCGGCTACAAGACGCGCCGGTTCGATGACATCGTCGATGAGGTTCGAGGCTTCTTCGAGGTTCACCAGGCACTGGGCACGATCCCCGGTGGTATCCACATCGAGCTCACCGGCAGCGACGTCACCGAGTGTCTGGGAGGTGCCGGCGAGATCGTCGATGCCGATCTGGAGATGCGCTACGAGACCCTGTGCGACCCGCGTCTGAACCACCAGCAGAGTCTCGAGCTGGCCTTCCTGGTCGCCGAGATGCTCGCCGCATGACCGACCGGGTGGTCGACCTGCGGTCGGACACGATCACCAGGCCGGTGGTCGCGATGCGGCTGGCGATGGCGTCGGCCGAGGTCGGCGACGACGTGTATGGCGAGGACCCGACGGTCCGGGCGCTCGAGGAGCGCGTCGCGGACCTGCTGGGTCAGGATTCCGGCCTTTTCACCCCGTCGGGTTCGATGGCCAACCAGCTCGGGATCCGGTTGCACGTCGGGCCAGGTCAGGAGCTCATCGCGGACGAGCTGGCGCACGTGCTCCGGGCCGAGATGGGTGCCGCCGCAGTGTTCTCAGGCATCTCGTCGCGATCGTGGGCGGCACCCCGTGGCCTGCTCGACCCGGCCGATCCGCTGCGGATGATGCAGCCCGACGCCGGCACCTACCAGGTGTCGACCAAGGCCATCGTGGTGGAGAACACCCACAACTTCGGCGGTGGCACGGTTCAGTCGGTCGAGGCGATCCGGGCCCTTCGCCAGGCCACCCGGTCGCTTGGCGTGGCTATGCACCTGGACGGCGCCCGTCTCTGGAATGCCCACGTGGCCACGGGCATCGAGCTGTCGGCATACGGCCGTCAGTTCGACACGGTCGCGGTCTGTCTGAGCAAGGGTCTGGGGGCTCCGGTCGGCTCCGTTCTCGCCGGATCGCACGAGCTGATGGCGCAGGCTCGCGTGTGGCGCAAGCGTTACGGCGGTGGCATGCGCCAGGCGGGGATTCTGGCAGCGGCCGGGCTGTGGGCCCTGGACCACCACATCGAGCGACTGGCAGATGACCACAGCCGGGCCCGGACGTTCTCCGATGCCGTCGCGAGCCAGTTCCCCGGGGCTATCGACCCGGCACACGTCGAGACCAACATCGTCATGGTCGAGGTGGGGCAGGCGGGCTGGGCAGCGGCAGACTTCGTCGCGGCCGCCGGCGCGCAGGGGCTGCGGATGTATGCGGTCAACCAGGCGGCAGTTCGCCTGGTCTGGCACCTGGACGTCGACGACGCGGACACCGGCTATGCCTTCGACGTCGTGAACACCCTGCTCGCGCAGGCAGCGAAAAGGCCGTGAGTTCATCCGGGTTCTCCGGGTTCTCCGGGCTCTCCGGGCCACGTCCGCTGCCGCCGGGCCAGCGCCTGACGGCAGAGCTGCAGCCGGTGAGCTACGGGCGGGTGCCGAGCATCGACCTGGCCACATGGTCGCTGCGGATCGGCGGGGACACGCTCGACGCTGAGCCCCTGTCGTTGACCTGGGCCGACCTCATGTCCTTGCCGCAGACGGTTGTCCGCGCCGACCACCACTGTGTCTCGCGCCGCACGACCCAGGACCTTCAGTGGTCGGGAGTGGCTGCACTGACCATCCTCGACCTGGCGCCGCCCGTCGATGGCGCGGAGCATGCCCTGGTCTCGGCGGCTCGTGGGTACAGCAGCAGCGTCCGGATCGAGGACCTCGCCTCGCCACGGGCGGTATTCGCCACACACCTGAACGGTGAGCCCCTGCGCCCCGAGCATGGATGGCCTCTGCGCCTGGTGCTGCCCCACCTCTACGGCTGGAAGGGCCCGAAGTGGGCGGTGGCCCTCGACTACTGCCGGTATGCCGAACGCGGCTTCTGGGAGCAGCGTGGCTATCACCTCACCGGTGACGTCTGGCGCGAGGAGCGGTACTCCTACCAGGAGTAGGCCGCGACCCTTTCAGAGGTCAGTCATGTCGGGCACCTACGCCTACCAGGAGTAGGGCACGACTCTTTCTGGCTAGAGAACAGTCATGTCGCGCACAGCGGTGATGGCCAACGGACCACCGCGGTGTCGCTGTGGGACAAGGCGATGTACACCGGGAACTGGGTGCCGCTCCGTCGCTGCGCGCTCAGGATCAGGTCTCTTCCATGGGCCGCTGAAGCGGGGCATCGTTG
>JACMPC010000216.1 GCA_014377705.1 Dermatophilaceae bacterium | reverse complement strand
GTGACGGCCCACAGACGGCCCAGGGCCCACGGCCGGGCTCAGGGTCGGGCTCAGGGTCCCGATTCGTCGAGCTGTGGCGCGGTGGCAGCCAATTGAGCCGGCCACTTCAGGTCGGCCTGACAGCGGCCATGGGGGAGGAGGGGAGTGTGCCGGCGGCCGGAGGTGTTGGACGACGCTTTCGCATGACCACGACGGTGTAGGTCGGCGTCACTGAGCTCGACGATGGCCTGGACGAGAGCAAGATCGTTTGGGGTCTAGGTTCGGCGTCACGAGCATGACCATGCTCTGGACACGCAGCGGGCCTCCCACGCCTTGGCCGGTCGGGAGGGCCGTCGCTTGGTGCTCGGAGGCACCCGGTGCTGATGGTCGGGACCGATCCTGTTCGGGTCGATGGGCTGCTGGCATGCTGGTCGGCTGCGCTGCCCGGACTGCAGTGGTCGGTTACGGCCGTGGGGACACGCTCGGTCGCGGGCGGTGCGTGAAGAGCGCGAGGTGGTCCGGCATCGGCCGCGACATTCGTGCTGCTCGGGTTGTGGCCGGACCCATGTGCTGCTGGCGGCGTCGATGCTGGTCCGTCGGGCGGACGGCGTGGCGGTGATCGGCGCGGCCTTGCTGGCCAAGGCTGCCGGTGCGGGGCACCGCACGATCGCGGCCGGAAACGGCCGGCGGGCGAGCACGGTCCGCGGCTGGCTGCGCCGCTTCGGCAGCCGGGCCGAGCAGCTGCGGGCGCTGTCAACCGGGCTGTTGCACCAACTCGACGCCTCTGCCGGGTCGCTGCTCCCGACCGGTACTGCCTGGTCCGATGCGTTGGCCGTGGTGGGTGCTGCCGCAGCCGCGGCGGTGCGGCTGTTCGGGCCGCGGTGTCCGTGGCAGTTCACCGTCGCGGCCAGCGGCGGGCTGCTGCTCGCCCCCGGTCGGGTCGTGGGGGCGGTGAGCAACGCGAGGTGACCCTGGGCACCGCCCTGCCGGCCCGACAGCCTCGGCGGGGTGATCGCGACCGGTGGTCACGACGAGCTGGAGGCGTCGATGACCGAGCACGAACGCGACAGCGATCGCAGGGCCGAGGTGGCCCGCGACATCGCGTTGTTCCGCTACGCCCTGACCCGCCCAGCCGCCGACCCGGCGTTGAGCACCAAGCAGCGCGGCGCTCTGGTGCGTCAACTCGCCGCGACCGAGCACCGGGGGCCGTTCGGCCGGCCGGTCCGCTACTCGCGGGAGAGCCTGGACCGGTGGATCCGGGCTAAGCCGGGCTAGGAGGTGGCGCCTCCACGACGTCGCACCTTCCACCGGCTCAGCCAGTCGTGAAGCAGGTCCGGGGGGCTCGAAGCGCATCGGGTGATGCCTGCGACCGTCCGGCGGACGCCCGGGCTGGGCACGGGCCACGACGGAACGGTCGCCCAGCACGGGAAGCCCGGTTGGTCCCGACCAGACGCCGGCCCATGAGACGGAACCGCGGACTTGATCATGTCGTGCCAGGATGAGCCCGGGGCTATTTGTCCGCGTATGCGGGGGTCGTCGCCGTCGGCGTCTTCGAGCACGTCGGCTGCGGCCGCTGGACGATCGTGCGCCAAGCAGGTGCGCGCCCTTGGGGGGAATGCAGTGCGTCACATCAGACGGGCCTTGATCGTCTCCGTGCTCATCTCGGCACCACTTGCCGCGACGGCCATCGCGGCCCCGGCTGGAGCAGGTTCAGCGCTGCGCTTCGACAAGCCTGTCCTGCTGACCCCTCAGTCCGGCTTCGGGGGCTTCGAGCCCAGCCTCATCGTCGACCAGCAGGACAACGTCTGGGCGACCGCGCACCGGACCTACACGCCACTGTCCCCTGACCCGGGAGCGGCTGGGGGGGTCCGGGGGGCGTCCTGGTTGTGGATGAGCAAGGACGGCAAGACGTTCACCAATCCGCCCGGGCTCACCCCCACGGGGGAGTACCAGAAGAACTTCGGCCTCGAAGGTGACGTCGCCCGAGACGGCGCGGGCCACGTCTACTTCATCGACCTCGGACCTGCCGAGGCCCGCTTCACCGCCTGGAAAGTCGACGGCCCCGGACAGGCGACCGCCCTGCGCACAACCCCCGCGCTGCCGGTCGTCCTAGATGACCGGCCGTTCGTCGCCGCTGGCGGAAATGGAACTGTGTTCGTCGCCGTCAACAACTCGGCAGCCACGCGCGCCAGAGGCGGGCAGTACGCCTTCTACGTCTCACGGGATGGCGGCGCGACCTTCGGTCAGGGTCTGCCCTACACCGCGGCCGGAAGCAGCTTCTGTCGCCCGCACGTGTCCCCTCGCAATCCGCGGCTCCTGACCGCCGTCTGCACCGGCGAGACTCCCTCCCCGAGTGTGGCGCGACAGTCGTTGCTGGCTTTCACCAGCACCGACGCCGGGGCGAGCTGGACCCGAACCGTCATCCGCAACGACGCCGGAGACTCGCCCGGGGGCTTCGAGATCTTCCCGTCGCTGGCGGAAGCCCCCGACGGCACGCTCTCGGTGCTTCACCACCAGCAGCAGTACGACCCTGCCGACACCGGACGCTCCGGTCCGATGATCGGGTCCAAGCTGATGACGTACAGCACCCGAGACGGTGGGCTCAGCTGGTCGAAGCCCCGCGACGTAACTCCCGAACCGGGCATCTGGAGCCAGACCTCACTCAGCGCCGCCCCGAACGGGCTTCTCGGCCTCGCCGGCTACTACCGGCCTGACACGGCCAGCCCCTGGACGTTCCGAGCAGCGACGTTCCGCACCAGCACCCGCGACATCAGGTCCGTGCCCGTCGCTCCCGGGCAGGTCGCCTCTTTGAGTTCCGAGCTCAACCCGCCCGGGGAGTTCACCCAGGCTGCGTTCGACAGCCGGAGCAAGTTCAAGGTCATCTACGCGGCCCGGGAACTGGCCCTGCCAGTCCTGACCGGGGTCGAGAACGCGAAGTTCGGCAACACCCAGGTCTTCTACGCACAACAGCCCTGACCTGCAGGAGGGGTCAGAAGGGCTGCTCGGCCCACTCGCTGCGGACAGCCCAGTTTTGCTCGGCCAAGGTGTGCCCCTCGGCAGCTGTGAGAACACCCATGGACCAAGCCCAACGCAGGGCTGTCTCGGGCACGCCCTCTGGCATGTGGACATACAGCGCCCGGCAG
>JACMPC010000215.1 GCA_014377705.1 Dermatophilaceae bacterium | reverse complement strand
CGGTAAGCACGTGCAGGATGACCTCGCGGAGGTTGTCGAGCCGCCAGTCGCCGAAGAGTTCTTTGGGCCACCAGGCGGGCGCGGCGTCCAGAGGGTTGGTGGTGATGATGGCGTTCGTAAGGTCTATCTGCTGCCGGTACATGTCAAAGACCACCTTGACCGGCACATCGGGGCCGACTTGCCAGGCGTCGTCGGGACCCTCGGCCACCTGGTCGATGACGGTCTGATCGCCAGCGACGATGCCGCGGAACCAGAAGCGTTCGTCATCGAGGGCGAGATGGCGTACCAGTCCCAGACAGCTCCATCCCGAGGGCATCACCGGCCGGCGTAGGGCCTCCTCGTCCAGGCCCTCCAGGATCCCGAGGACGTGCTTACGCTGAGCGTTGAGGTGGGGACCCGCATGGCAGGCCAGCCAAGCGAACTGTTGCAGGCGCGTCTGGCTCGCATGTCAGTTTGGCTGACACCCACTCAAGCGTCAGTTTGAACTGACAGGCGGTGCGGTACTGCTCCATGAACTCCTGCGGCGCGCTAATGGCGAGCAGTATCCCAGGTTACGGGCAAGAGCAGCGGCACCCGTGAGACCGCCCGCGAGTGATCGGTGTCCGAGACAAGGATCGGTGACCGCTCACCCACGGGTCCCTCGCGTCGATGGACACTTGGTCCTCTTTGGTTCTTTGTATTAAGTTATTGACTTCTGTTTGCGAGTCATTGATCCTTGCTTGGTCAGCCAACGGGCAGGAGTGCAGTGCCGAACTCGCCAGCATCGGTGTTCCCGGTCGTACTCGACCTGCAGATGCCCGCTGGGATCCTGGGCCCGGATCCGGTCACTTCTAACGTGCACTGCTTCCTGGTCCCGCACGAGTCTGGGGTGCTGCTGGTCGACACCGGTACACCGGGAAGCGATACGGCGTTAGCTGCCGCCCTCACCCAGATCGGTGCCAGCTGGAGCGACGTCACCGACGTGGTCTTGACCCACGCACACTTCGACCACACGGCCGGGTTGGCCGCGGTGCTCGCTGCCGCGCCAGCCGCCCGTGTGTGGGCTGGTGCGGAAGATATCCCTGCCGTCGATGCCGGCGGCCACGCGGTGTTGGCCCTGAAGGACGGTGACCACATCCGCACCCTCACGGTTTTGGCCACCCCCGGTCACACCCCGGGGCACGTGTCGCTGTTGGACGAAGCTGCGTCTCTGCTTCTGGTCGGTGACCTCGTTGGTGTGATGGGCGAGACACTGTCGCGGGCACCGGGCGTGTTCACGGCCCATGCCGCGGCGGCCGAAGAAAGCCTTCACCGAGTCGGCGCCCTGGAGCTTAGCCGGGTCCTGTTCTCCCACGGCGCCGAACTGGCCGACGGAACTGTCGCCCTCAAGGCGTTAGCCGATCACCCGTGAGGCACCCGTGAACGCTGCCAAGTTCTGGGCTCGCCAGCAGAAAACCGGTGATGCGAAGATCGACGCGAACTGCGTCGATGCACGTGGGCACACTACGCTGGGGGGTTGGTGGTGACTGGTTATGTGCTGGCGCTGAGCGACGCGGAGGTCGCGCGTTACCGGATGATGGCGCAAAGAGCTGCCGAGGATGAGGCTGACCAGTGGGCCGCCGCCGGCATCGCGGCGGGCGCGGTCGTGGCCGATGTCGGGTGTGGGCCGGGGGCTGTGAGTGCGGTACTCGCCAAGCTGGTCGGGCCTCAGGGCAGGGTGCACGCTGTTGACCGGGATCCTCAGGCGCTCACTCTGGCCCGCCGCGGGGCTCAGGCGGAGGGCCTGTCCAACATGGACTTTGGTGAAGGCGGGGCTGACCGCACCGGTCTGGAGACGGAAAGTGTTGACGTGGTGATGTTGCGTCACGTCCTGGCCCACAACGGGGGGCTTGAGCAGGCCATCGTGGACCACCTCGCCTCCCTAGTTCGCCCCGGTGGCGCGGTCTACCTGGTCGACAGTGAAGCCAGCGCCATGCGCTGGTACCCCGTCCAGGAGGCGGCCGTGCTGGTGGCCATTAACGAGCGTTACCGCCAGTTCCACGCCGGGCTCGGCAACGACCTGTCCGTCGGGCTACGACTGGGCGAGCTCCTTGCGCGCGCAGGGCTGGAGAACGTGGACCACCAGGGGCGGTACACCATCGTGCACCCGCCGCCGGGAATGAGGCCGCCGCCGTGGGCTGCGCGTGAGCAGATGCTGACCGCCGGGGCAATTACCGACAGCGACATCGCCACCTGGCAGACGGAGTTCGAGCGACTGGACCAACGCCAGACGCCTCTGACGATGTTCGTGCCCACTTTCACCGCTTCCGCGCGAAAGCCGTCCTGAACCCAAGGCGACGGGCAGCGCAGAGTAGTCCCACCGTTGGGCCCTGGCCTGGCCGTCACAGCACCTTCAATCAGTCAGTATTGCGATCACCGAAAGAACCCAAGGATCGGCAACTGGAACAGGACGCACGCTGTCGGCAGCAGAGGTGTCCAGATGTAGCGCGCGATGCACAATCCAGCAGAGTATTACGATAAGGCGATGCCGATGCCCAAGCGGACAAGCGTCGATGACTTCTTCGCGCAACTGAACGACGTCCAGCGGCCTCACCTCGAGGCGCTCAGGGCCCTGAGCCTCGACGTCGACCCGGAGGCGCGGGAGGAACTGAAGTGGAACCTGCCGGTGTACGTCCGTGGCGGGAAGACGAACCTGTGGATGCTTCAGAACTTCAAGAACCACTGCTCGCTGCGGTTCTCCCCGCCGTTCTTCGCCACCCAGAAGTCCGCGGTCGAGGCTGCGGGCTACGAGGCCGGTGAGGGCTTCATCAAGTTCCTCTACGACCGCGAGCTGCCAACCGAACTCCTGAAGGCGCTGATGCAGGCACGGGTCGAAGATTACGAAACTACCGGCGCTGGTTAGGACGACCGCCGAACCCGGCTGCTTCCCGTGACGGTCGCGATCGTTGACGACGACCATCTGGTCGTAGTCACCGCGTGCCTTTGACAAGCAGATTGGCCGCGACCGTCGTCGGCTCGTCAGAGCTCATCCGATCTGGCGGAGTGCTTCGACCCGATTTGAAGCCAAGATGGTCGTCTCGCCCAGCATCGCGAAGACGCGCATTCACGAGCGGATAGATGGAATCGGACCGAGTCCCGTCCAGCGCTTCGACAGGCGCTGCGCGATTGTTTCGATAGCCGACCCGCTGCGCGCCCTACGGGTATCAGGGTGGGGGCGGCGATCGTGAACCAGATGCGCCGGCGCTGTCCCGCAGGGGATCCCTCCTACGGACTCAAGGTCGGGGCTCAATGCGTCCGGTCATCGTTCGGTATACGGAACGGGTTTGCCGGGGAGATGGCATGCTCTGGTGGAGAATTTGAAGCGAGGAGAAGCCCAATGGAAGCAGGCGCCGCACCCGATCCCATGAAGCTGCACCCTGTCGCGGGCCAGCCGCGAGTAGTGCTTCTCAAGCCGCTGATCACCAGCCCGCTGATCGAGGTTGGGGAGTTCAGCTACTACGACGACCCCGAGTTCGCGGACGAGTTCGAGACCCGAAACGTTCTGCACCACTACGGTCCGGACCGGCTGATCATCGGTAAGTTCTGCGCCTTCGCCGCCGGGACCACGTTCATCATGAACGGTGCCAACCATCGGATGGGTGGCGTCTCCACCTTCCCGTTCCCGATCATGGGAGGCGCGTGGGCCGCACACATCGACCTGGTCACCGACTTACCGTCGCGTGGCGACACGGTGATCGGCAACGACGTCTGGATCGGCGGAAACGCCACGATCATGCCCGGAGTTCACATCGGTCACGGGGCGATTGTCTCGACCGGATCGGTGGTTACCAAAGACGTGCCGGACTACGCCATCGTTGGCGGGAACCCCGCAACACACATCAGAGATCGCTTCACCCAGGATG
>JACMPC010000214.1 GCA_014377705.1 Dermatophilaceae bacterium | reverse complement strand
TTGGGACATCCGCCGTGACGTAGGTGGCGAAACGGGTCGGGAAGGGGAGGACCTGGTGGTCGGAATCCGGGCGAGGCTGATGGGGAAAAAGATCGTGAGACCTGCTTGACGGCTGCGCCATGGCGAACTCAATTCGGTGGTCCCGGGAAAGGAAACGAGCCACCGAGGTTCGGGAGCAGCACGAGGCTGAAGTGACGCGACCTGTGGTCTGGGGGTGCGCCGCCTCCTCACTTTAGCACTCAACCCGATGTGGCAATTCTCTGTCCAGAATCGAGCCCGCTACCTGACTGCACCAGTGCGGCCTCCGACCACGCCGGCGCCGAACGATTCCGGACACCCCGCGCGAACTGGCCCGACCCGATAAAAGATCGACGTAGGATTCAATCCCAACGGCACGCATCCCGGCTGTCTCTAGCTCTCTGCGACAGTTTTGAAAGGGGAACCAGGTGTTCTCGAAGCTGACGAGCTTCAGCATCCTGCCGGAGGCAGTGCCAGATCTGCCGGATCCGGACGGTGCGTGACGTGGACCGACGGGAGAAGGAGGTCGGGGACAGCCACCTCATCGTGGCGATTGACGAGTACTCGGACGACGCCATCATCGGAAGCACGCTGAGCGGCGTCATCACCAGCTGGAATCCGGCCGCCGTCAGGATGTACGGCTACTCCGGCCAGGAGATCATCGGCAGGTCTGGCAGCGTTCTGGTTCCAGCGGATCGAGCCGGCGAGTTCGACGACACCGTTGCCATGGTCCAGGGCGGCAAGGCTGTCGAGCACTTTGAGACCACGCGGGTCCGCAAGGATGGCTCGGTGGTCCCGGTCTCGTTGACCGTGGCACCGATCCACGACCAGGCCGGCAGGATCGTCGGCGCGGCCGCGCTGCACCGGGACGTGACAGAGCAGAGGCGGGCTCTCGAGATCGCGCAGCGGATGGAGGCGATCGTGGACAGCTCGGAGGATGCCATCATCGCCATCACGCTCGAGGGCATCATCACGAGCTGGAACCGCTCCGCTGAGAAGCTGTTCGGCTACAGCAGCGCCGAGATCATCGGGAAGTCCGCCGAGACTATCGGCCCCCAGGATCGACTCGACGAGATCAAGGACATCCTGGCCAAGAACAATGCCAGCCAGCACATCCGGCATCTCCACACCACCGGGATCCGAAAGGACCATACGGTGTTCCCGGTCTCGCTCACCGTCTCGCCGATCCGCGACGAGGACGGCACGACGGTCGGCACCTCCATCATCAGCCGCGACATGACTGACCTGCACCATGCCGTCCTGTACTCCCGGAGCCTGATAGAGGCGGCCCTGGATCCGTTGATGACGATCAGCCCCGCGGGCAAGATCACCGACGTGAACGAGGCCACCATCAAGGTGACCGGCGTCCCCCGCGAGGAGCTCATCGGGTCCAGCTTCTCGCAGTACTTCACCGACCCCGACAGAGCTCAGGCGGCCTACCAGCGGGTCTTCGCACAAGGGGCTCTGACCGACTACCCGCTGACCCTGCTTCACCAGGACGGCACCCTGACCGAGGTCCTCTACAACGCCTCGGTCTATCGCGACTTCAACGAGAAGGTGCTCGGGGTGCTCGCCGTCGCACGAGATGCCGCCAAGCTGCGACAGCAGCAGCAGCTCAGCGAACAGCTCCAGCAGGCCCTGAAGTCACGGATCATCATCGAGCAGGCCAAGGGGATCACCGCCGAGCGCCTTGGGGTGACAATCGACCAGGCCTACCAACGCATCCGCGGGCACGCCCGCAACAACAACGCCAGCCTGCACGCCGTCGCCGAGGCCATCGTCGAGGTGGGTCTCCAGGTCTGACCCGGCGACCCCCATCGCCATGAGAGCAGTTAGCGGGTGTAGAGAGACTCCACCTCGTCGTCGTGCGCCTTCAGCACGATGTGGCGTTTCACCTTCAGGCTCGGCGTGAGTTCTCCGGTCTCCTCCGTGAAGTCAGTGGTCAGCACCCGGAACTTCTTGATTGCCTCGGCGGCCGAGACCGCCTTGTTCGCCTCGTCCACCGCGGACTGCAGGGCGGCGAGCAGGTCCGGGTCCTCACGAAGATCAGTCACACTCGCCTCGGCAGGCTTGCCGGCCTCAACCTTCCAGGGCCCGAAGGCATCCGTGTCGATGGTGACAAGGGCACCGATGAAGGGACGGGCGTCGCCGACCACCAGACACTGGCTGATGAGCCAGTGAGCCCGCAGACGGTCCTCGAGCACCATCGGGGCGACGTTCTTGCCCGACGAGGTGACGATGAGGTCCTTCTTGCGGCCGGTGATCGAGAGGTAGCCGTCCTTGTCGAGTACGCCGAGGTCACCGCTGTGGAACCAGCCGTCCCTGTCGAACACCGCGCGCGTCGCCTCGTCGTTCTGCCAGTACCCACGGAAGACGTTGCCGCCCTTGATGAGCACCTCACTGTCCTGCGCGATGCGAATCGTGCAGCCGGGAACCGGGCGCCCCACCGAGCCGATGCGCTGGGAGTCAGGCAGGTTCAAGGTCACCCCGGCACAGGTCTCGGTGAGCCCGTAACCCTCGAGAATGGTGATGCCGATACCTCGGAAGAAGTGACCGAGCCGGGCGCCGAGGGCCGCACCGCCGCTGACCGACCAGAGCACGTCGCCGCCGAGGGCAGCGCGAAGCTTGCCATAGACAAGCCGGTCGAACAGCCCGTGACGCAGCCTGAGCAGGAGACCGGGGCCGCCCGACTCGAGGGACCTGCTGTAGGCCATCGCGGTGCTGTCGGCGATGGCGAAGAGGCGCCCGTGACCCTCAGCCGCAGCCTTGTGCTTCGCGGTGTTGTAGATCTTCTCGAACACGCGCGGCACCGAGAGCACGACAGTCGGCTGGAACTCAACCAGGCGCGCGACGATGTTCTTGACGTCGCTGGTGTATGCGATGTGGACTTTGTTGTGCACCGCGGCGAGCTGGATCGACCGGGCCAGGATGTGTGCCGGCGGAAGGAACTGCAGCGTCCTGGTGTCCTGGTTGTAGACACGTTCGGTGATGCTCTCGGCCCCGCAGACGTTGTGCACCTCGTTCAGGAGGTTGGCGTGGGTGATCTCGCAGCCTTTCGGCCGCCCGGTGGTGCCCGAGGTGTAGATGATCGTGGCCAGGGAGCCGCTCTTGACTTCGTGCCGGCGCTTCATCACCGTCTCATCGGAGACACTGCGTCCGGCCCTGATGAGGGCTTCGATGCCGCCGGGCTCAATGACCCACACGTTGCGCAGATCGGGCCGGCTCAGCTGGGTCTCGGCGACGGTGCTTGCGTGGGCCGGTGTCTCCAGGAACGCGGCAACTGCGCCGGAGTCGGAGAGGATCCACTCGATCTGCTCGGCCGAGGACGTCTCGTAGATGGGGACCGTCACGCCCGCTGCAGCCCAGATGGCGAAGTCGCACAGCATCCACTCGTACCGAACGTGGGAGCACAGCGCTATCCGGTCGCCAGGCCGGATGCCCGCGGCGATCAGCCCCGCGGCGAGCCGGGTGACCTCTTCGGCCAGCTCCCGGTAGGTGACCGGGACCCAGCGACCGTCCACTGGCCGGGAGAAACCCACCTGCTCCGGAACCTGCTCGGCATGGGTGAAGACGTCGTCCGAGAGACTCTCGTCGGGGCCCGGCACATAGATGGGCGGCATAGAGAACTCATCCATCGCCCGCGTTCCCCGGCCCTGTGCATTGCCTTCGTCGGCAGTACGGCTGCGAGCGTCCTTCGGTGCACCCTCGGACTCCCCTGCTGGGGTCCCGGACTCATCGACCACGGCAACTCTTTCCTGTGACATTACTGCTGACTCTCTCTTTGAGAATGGTTCACGAAATGACGCTTTACCGAGTGTGGATGTTGTGGGCAGTCCCCGCAACAAGTAGCGCAACAACGACTACGGCGAGCCTTCCGACGCCGGCTGGCCGGCTGGCAGGCGGACTGTCTGCACGGGGGTACCCTCGGCAGACTCGGCCGGGATCTGGGCCGCGGACCGGGTGGGGCAGACAACGACGTGGTGGTCGAAGTCCGCGGAGGAATGAGAGAGGTCTGTCGATGACTGCACTGGGGGAACTCGATTCGATGGTCCCGGAAAGGACACGAGCCACCGAGGTCTAGGAGAAGCACGAGTTGGAGCCACGCCGTCAGGTTCTGGGGCGGCACGACACCTGAGACAGTACACCGGGGGCGGCCTGCGCGAGAGATGGCAGGAGGTTCCGATCCGTTGCGATGACTGATTGATCACATCGGAGCCGAACACAGGCTGGGCGGGGCTAAGTTCCGCTTTCCGACATCATCAAGGGGAACGTCATGACCAGCACAGCTTGTTGCCTCCGCCAAGAGAGCCGCGGCCCTCTCGGCCCGACGCCGTCCCGCGGGGGGGAAGCAACGGCTCGCGTCTCCAGTGGGACCGGCGATCACTTCGACCTGCTGCGCAGAGCCACTCAGATGATGGCCACCGGGGCTCTGAGCGAAGACCAGGCCAAGACGCTGAGCCGGCAGATCCTCACCTCGGTGGCCTGGAATCCCGGCCACTGATCCGGCAGGCGGCGAGGTCCAGCCTCGCCACGAGTATCGAGGAAATCGCCAACGGTCACGTCCGATCAGGTCGCGGTGACCTCGTTGCGGACAGTGACCGCTGGTGCACGATAATACCCGAAGCCCCTTAGGTGTCAGATGACCGAGCAAGCTAATACGAGGCAGATGTCCAAGCGTCAGGTAGTCCCTGACGAGAACGGGTTCTTCGGGGCATACGGCGAACAGTTCCTGCCACCGCAGCTCGAGGCTCCCTTCGCCGAGTTCACCAGGGCCTACCACGAGATCGAGAACGACGCGGCGTTCATCGCCGAGCTGCGCTACCTGCGCAAGCACTTCCAGGGCCGGCCCACCCCCGTACACCACGCGCGCACCCTGGAGGTGGACATCGAGAAGCAGGCGCCCAACGTCAGCCGGATGCAGCTGCTGGGTGCCACCGTGGTGCCGGTCAGCCGAGGACTCAAAACGCTCAAGGAGGCGGTCGAGTCGGCCTTCGAGGCCTACCTCGCCTACTATCAGAACTCGATCTACTGCATCGGCTCGGTTGTTGGCCCGCATCCCTTCCCGCTGATGGTTCGTGACTTCCAGCGCGTCGTGGGCATCGAGTCACGTGAGCAGTTCCACGAGATGACCGGCAACCTGCCTGACGTGGTGGAAGCCTGCGTCGGCGGCGGCTCCAACGCGATCGGCATCTTCTCCGCGTTCCTGGACGACCCGGTGAGGCTGATCGGCATCGAACCGCTCGGACGCGGGACTGCCGCGACCACGCGGCGACGATGACCTACGGCCGCGAGGGCATCATTCACGGCTTCCGGTGCTACCTGCTGTAGGACGACGAGGGCCAGCCCTCCCCCGTGCACTCGTGCGCCAGCGGCCTGGACTACCCCGGTGTCGGCCCCGAGCACAGCTAGCTGAAGGACTCGGGGCGCGTTGACTACGTGCCCTCCTCAGACGACGAGTGCCGGGCTGCCTTCTTCGCGCTCAGTCGCAAGGAGGGCATCATCCCTGCCCTCGAGAGTGCGCACTGCGTGGCGCACGCTCTGGTGACGGCGCGCGAGATGGGGGACCGGCACCATTCTGGTCAACCTCAGCGGCCGGGGCGACAAGGACATGGACTATGTGATCAAGAACTGGGGCATCGGAGACCCGTCCTGAGTTGCGAGGCATCGGGCCCCGGCCCAACGACCTCCCAGCTTTCGAAGGCATCCGTCCAGTCGAGGCGATGGCCGCCGCTTGCTGCGGGTCCGGTCCGCCTTTCCTGGCCGGACCCCGTCCGCCGACACTGTCAGAACTCGCCGTTGACCAGCCCCATGACCTCGATCCTCCAGTCGTCGAAGCTCATCTTCGGCTCCTGGGCGAGCAGATCGGCC
>JACMPC010000213.1 GCA_014377705.1 Dermatophilaceae bacterium | reverse complement strand
TGGGATGTCTGGGATGATGAACAGCGAAGACATGAGCAAGCTGGGCACGCTGTCAGGAACCGAGTTCAACAAGACCTGGTTGACCATGATGACCGAGCACCACGCCGGGGCCGTCGAGATGGCGAAGGTCGAGATTGTTCGCGGATCCAACGCCGACGCAAAAACTCTGGCTACCAACATCATCGCCGCCCAGCAAGCAGAGCTCACCCTGATGAAGGGGCTGCTCGCCCAGCCCTGACCCATCGGGCCGACGGGCCGACAGCCGGGGCGGAGCCCAGGCTGTCGGCCGGGCGCGGCGGCGTCGGCAGGCACGCCGGTCCGCGCCCCCGTGATGCCAACCTTGCCCCGGTCTGCGCGGACACGGTCCGCTCCCGCCGGAAACGTCGAACCCAGCTCGCCACCCAAACCCCGTAAAGACGCACACTCGGTGCCTCGCCCCTGGTGGCAGAGTCGGTCCCGTCGCGGCGGTGCTCAGTGCGGGTGCACCAAAGGGCCCGGTGGTCGCGGAGGCGACCACCGGGCCCTAGATGGTTCATGACCTTGACCAGCCGAGAGGCTAGTTGGTCACGTAACCGGAGATGTCCACGACCAGGTTGACACCGGTGCCGCCGACGAACAACGTCACCGAGTTGTTCGCCCCTACGGGCACGAGCACGAGGTTTGCGCCCGTCACACCGCTGTCGTAGTTCACGTTGCTCGTCGCCGGCTGGGGCTGTCCTGCTGGGTACGCAGAGACGAACCCGGCGCCGGTGGCATCAGTGGCTGTGACGTTGAGCAGCACCGCAGTGGTGCCAGCGGGGAGGGTGGCGGGCATTGTCACGTTGACGGCACCACTGATGGGCCCCTGCTTCAGGCCGGTGGCCGTCCGGCTGTCAGCAAGCCGATTGGGGCCGACCGCCGTGAACGCTGATCCGGCCGGCGTGTAGCCAGAGACATCGACGACAAGATGGGTCGGGCCACCATTCACCTTGAACGACACCGTGCCCCCCGTGGGCTTGACCAGAACGAGGTTCGCCTGGGTACGCCCGGGCGTCAGGTTGACGTTGCTCGTTGGCGGCACCATCGCCCCTGAGTACGCAACAACGTTACCCACTGCATCAGCCTGGGTTGCCGTTACCGTGAGGGCTACCAGACCCGCGTTCATCGGGATTGTGGAGGGCAGCGTCAAAGTTTGGGTGCCTGAAACCTTGCCCGAGGTAAAGCCAATCCCGCTACGGCTGTCACCAATGCGGGAAGCCTCGACGGCAGTCACCGCGGTCGCCGGGACATAGCCGGAAAGATCGACCACCAGATCAACGGCACTACCGCCCACCGAGACGTTGATCCGTCCGTCGGCGGGGGTTTCGATCAGTACCGAGTTCGGTGTCGTGCTACCCGGATCGAAGTTCACGTTGCTGGCCAGAGGCGCATTGATGCCGGTGTAGAGCTGTACGTATCCGGTACCCGCCGAGCCGGTGGCCGTCACCGTCAGCACGGCCGTCGAACCGGTCGGCACCGACGGGGGCAACGTGACGGAGGTGAGCCCCTGTATCTGACCGCGTGGTACGCCGCCCGTGCCGGCCCTGGTGTCCAACAAACGCGCGGGCGCGGCCGTGAACCCGTTGGGCGATGGTGCCGCTGCTGCCACCCCAGGGGCGATGACGAGCAGTGCTGAAGCCAGCGCACCGGCCAGGAGCGTTGCTACCGACCGTCTCCCCGCCGATGCGGATAGTTGCTGATTACGGATCATTCCCACAGTCCTCTCTCGCGCAGCGCTTGGCTGCGTTCGCCTCACGGCGTGGTCCGAAATAGTTATCATGCCAATGTCACCGTCTCGGCAGAGACCTGGTTTTCGGTCGCGGCATACCAATCCAGCTCCGCCACCCGACCACCAATGATCTCGACATCTTCGTGATGTCGCGAACCCACACCAACAACCCGATACTGCCCGGCAGGCAAATCTGGGTACACCGCGGCGTGCGTGGTGGCATGCGGTAGTAGTCGGGGGCGGACAAGGGCGTGGGTTGACACTGTTCCGGGACTGAGTCCGACGATGTCGACTTCTACGCCAAGCAGATCCGGCGAGGTGTGCAACACCAAGGCACCAATTTCCCCGCCAACGTTGAGCACGACGCTGCCGGTGTGGCTGGGGCCGTGGTGCTGCGCCTCGGGGGGAGCGACCGTCATGGCGCAGGCGCCGGAGGCACCGCCGCCGGTGTAACGCTGGGGGTGTAGTACCCGGAGTGCGGAGTTCCCAGATAGGGGAAGCTGGTCAGATACTGCACCGAGCCCTTCGCTGTGGTGTCGGTGGCGCTGCTGGTCAGGCCCTGATCAACAATCGCAACGGCCTTGTCCGGGGTGAAGCTGGGATCCACTAGCGGAATCGTTAGACCGGCGACGGCCTTCAGCTCGATGTTGGTGACGTCGTCGAACACACGGCGCCCGTTGGGGAAGCCAGCAGCGTCGCCGGCCACCAAGCCGAGAGTGTTCGGATTCGTGGTCGTGGGTGCGACAGCCATGTTGAGCCGCAGCAGATCGGCCTGGGTGGTCCCGGTGTAGTTCTGGAAGCCCGGCACGACTCCGGCTGGGATTCCCGTCAACAAGATCGCCACCAGGTCCGCTCGGGACTTGGTTCCGGCGGCGATTTTTTTGTTGTACGCGTCGAGGTTGGGGAAGTTGGGGGTGTACAGCACCGGCAGTAGCTGTCCCAGCTCGGGGTTGGCTACGCCCGGAGCAAACGTGCTGTCTGCCGAGGGAGCGCTGGCATTCCACTGGTCTTTCTGGGCCAGGGGAACAAGCACCTCGTTGAACAACGGGTTGCCAAGCCGTGACACCTGGACGTACGGACCGGCGGCCGAGCTCTTGCCGTTGCCGTCGTACATACGAACCCGCTGGCGGCTCGCTGTGGTGTAAACACCGATGACCGAGTTGGCGGCAGCTGCATCTGTGGGGCTTGACCCGTCGACAGTGAGCTTGGTCTTGGGCAGCTGAATCGCAATGCTGTGCACGTTGACCGCCGCGGTGGAGTTCACCCCTGGCATGTTCTTGAGCATCGCGTTGAGCCCAAACGTGTTGTGCGCCTCGGCGATCGGGCGAAGATCGCCGAGGTCGAAAATGGTGCCCAGGTCGACGTAGAACCCGTCGGCACGTTGCCCGGCAAACACTGTCTCACCGGTAGGCAGCGTGAAGATGAAGTTCCGGGTCAGCGCGTCGGGACCGGCGGAGGACGCCGCGTAGTCCGGGGTCGACAGTGGCCCGATGTTGCACGGCGGGCAAGCCAAGTTGGTCGCCAGAACCGTCGATTTGCCATTGGGTTCCACCCGGGTGACCGAGTAGAACTGGCGACGATTCCATGCTGATGTGTCAAGTCGACCGTTCTTGATGGCGATCGGCCCGTTGTTGTACAAGAAGGTGTTGGGATTTTCGACGACAGATTTGAAGCGGAACTGGTAGCTGATCTCCGATCGCCCATCCGCACCATGAGACACCTTGACCTCATAGAGGACATCGTCACCGAACTGATAGAAGTTCGGACCACCATCGGGCGCCTGGAGAGGGACGTAGTTCGCGATCAGCGTAACCGTGTCCGGTTTGTCTGGACTGACAAAAGCATAGACATCTGTGCTGTCGGCAACCGGATCTTGGGAGATCTCCGGTGCTTCGCGGTGGGAAGACATGCACGGCCCCTAACGTCGTCGAGCTGGTTGAGGTGGAACGGGACTATCGACGCTCCCCTAGGCGGAGGCGATGGTGGCGAGGCTTCTGGCCAAGCCATGGTCGGTAACCGCAATCATGCGAGTTCCGACAAACACGTGAACCAAACCTTGAGATGCGTCCACGACGTGCGCGACAACTGAGTTCTCCGTGGGCGGCTTGCTCGCGACCGTGTCTAGGGCCGATTGGGCACCCGGTTTGGCCGACGCGTAGGCGGCGATGGGAGTTCCCGCAGCCAACCCAACCGCCAAGGCACCCAGCCCTGCCCGTCTGACGAAAACCCGCCGAGATAGACCTTCCATGCCGAGCTCCTTCACGTGTAGGACGAGGATTCGCCTCCTGCTGAGGGATCCTTGTGACAACCAATGCTGACGAGTATCAGCGGAATCACCTGTCCCGGTTCGCTGCGAACAGGGTGATCAAATATTGGTTCACAACGTATCTTGATCTAGGGAAGAACGCGTACAAAAATTAGTTTGGCAAAGACCAGGAGACTGAATCGTCTCGGGCCGAACACTGCGTGTGGCTCGAGCCTCTGATGACGAGAACTCGCCTTTAGATGGGATGAAGTGCCGCTAGCTCATTCAAATCTGCACCTTGTGGCGGATTCCGTGACCGGCTTCAATGCCTGCTCTGGATACGACTGGCCCGCAGGTCCGACATTTGGTGCGCATCTCGGGGGCTGGTAACAGCACACCCCTTGACAGAGATCAGGCTGCGTTTGACATGCACTGAAAATGCACCAAGGGACCCCGGGTGGCAGGCCACAGATAGAACATGGCCAACGCCCTCTTGCAATATCAAAAGGGTCGAGGCTGAACTTCGGAGTTGCTTCAGTACAGGTCAGGGCGCGCGGGCGCCATGGAACAGTCCACGACCGGTTGGGGCTGGAATGGCCTCGCCTCTCGTTCGTGGCGTGGCCAACGCCCATGCCGACTCAGCGGCACGTCGGGCACGCCCAGGGGGTTCGTGAGAAGCCTCTCCCCCCGCCAGCGGGCCACCTGCGACGAACCGAAAGGCAGCGGCGACGCGGCGCAGGCCGTAACGGCGAGCGAGCGTGGCAAGCCCGGCAGCCTCAACCACAGTGCGCACGGCTCCTCCGCTTCTCACTGCGTCGTTCTAACACCTAAACGCGCATGTCGCTTGCTTCGGGCGTGACCCCCAATCCGGTTCGACCACGGGCCGATCGACACAAAAAGCGCGCGCGGTGGAGGGCCGGAGTGGGCCACCCAACGTGGTCGGTCGAGCAGGGCGACGGGGGGGCCCTCGCCCACCCAGACCGCGCCGCCGTCCCTCACGTCTGCCCCTTGACCGGGCGTCAGGCTGGCCGAGTCAACCCACGGCGAGTGGCGATGATCAGGGACCCGTCCATGGTCAACACTACCGAGCGACGGTCTGACCGGCGGGAGGTTCTCGGCGGCGGTCTTGGCAACAAGCAGGTGCGCGGCGGCGGAGAAGCTGGTGGCGACCATTGAGGCGACCCGGTTACGTCTACCAACAGGTGCCGACGTTATCGGTAAGCGCCTGCACGAACCAGACGTTCACGCGGTACCGTCGCCCTACCTCGATGGTTGCCTGCCTGATGCGCATCGCGTCCTCTGCGACCCGCTCAGCCCGGCTCACATAACCGCCGGTCCGCGCACCCCGACAGAACTCCTGACGCTTGCGAGGTCGTCCGCCGCGAGATACTGCCCAAGACTCAGACCGACCGCGCCCCAGGCTTGGGCTACGTGCCGAGATCGTGCCCGAGGGTGGCTAGTGCCACGACTGCGGCCATGAGAGAGGCGACGGCCTATCGTGATGGCGCCCTGCGGCACGTCGCGGGTCAGCTCACTTCAGCAGGGCCCGGGGCCGCGACCCGGCCCACGTCCCGCACCGGGGCGTCCGCCAGCTCCAGAGCCGGCGCCGCCACGTCGACACCGGCGGCTGCGAGGGCGACGCTCGCCGCCGCCACCCGAGTCGCGCCCGCCACCTCGGTCTTGCCCCGCAGCGGGACCGGTCGTGACCGGTGCTGCTCTCGCGACCGTTGGTCGGCCCCCGCGTACTTAGACCCAGGCGCGACCACCTCACCGCACCTATCGGGATACTCACCCCCACCCTGCTCGATTGCGTCGCGCACTCGTCCCCCTCAGTCTCGATGCTCACCCCTACTGGTACTGCATACGGATACTGCATACGGGTACTGCATCGGCGTACACCCACGGTGCGGGGTCCTCGGAACACGACAACCACCTCCTGCTGAAGCTGCACACCGAACCTCACCGGGACGGCGACTGGGAAACGATTCGCGGCTGGGATGACGCCGTAGACACCCAAGCCACCGCCCGCCCTGCTCGCCGAACACCAGCCCCAGGCTCGCCGCCATGTACGCACAGATCGCCCCCACCCGGGAGCTGCGCCGCCGGGCTTGCGCCGAGGTCCGCACCGCCCGCGCCCTGGAACCGTTGGAGTCCGCCGGGTGGGTGGCCTTCCACGACCGGCTCGTCGCCCACGAGCGGGTTCCCCACATCCTCCTCGGACCACCCGGTGCGGTGGTCGGGCACCCCCACAGCTTCGGGGGCTGTCCCCGTGGCGGGCCCGCGCCCGCCGGGTTCCCCGCCT
>JACMPC010000025.1 GCA_014377705.1 Dermatophilaceae bacterium | reverse complement strand
CGGCCGGTCAGCCGACGGACCACCAGCAGACGATTCGTTCAGTAACATCGAGTTTCGCGAGCAGTGCTCACAGTGGATCGCGCGGCTCAGTTCACCAGGAGAGCTAGAAGCCGCTGAAGCTCGTCGGCGGGGTCGCTGGTCAGACCCCCGTGGACCGGGCCAGGCTGGACGACGGTGCTCCGGGGCGCAGCAAGCCAGCCGAAGCGCTGGCCGAGCCCGTTCAGGCCCAGTTCGTCCGGAGCGCAGCGGCCGGGAGCAGGTTCCTCCCGGCAGATCGCGCGCATAGTCTCCAGCGTCGCGTCCACCGATACCAGGTCAATGTCGGAGAAGAGGGACTGTAGCCGGTCAGGATCGAGGGCGAAGGCGCAGTCCAGGAAGTTGGCGTCCTGGCTATGGATGACAACCCCGACGTTGACGAACTCATCGCGGTCGACCCTGGGCACGCAGCGC
The DNA here is from genome assembly GCA_014377705.1 of Dermatophilaceae bacterium. Classification (GTDB taxonomy): domain Bacteria; phylum Actinomycetota; class Actinomycetes; order Actinomycetales; family Dermatophilaceae; genus UBA4719. The sequence goes on along the minus strand of JACMPC010000025.1, from coordinate 2,161 downwards.
AGCGCGACGTACTGGTAGCCCACCATCGGCGAGGTCATCGGGTCTCCTCCTGTGGCAGCCGGGCGGACAGTTCTGGCAGCCAGGCTGACGGGTTGTCACGGCGCGCAAGCAGACTCAGGCGGTATGCCGTCCGCACCGCCTCGGGGTCGGGCAGGGTCCCGGTGGGCTCCAGCCACTCGTCCGGGACCAGCGCGAGGACGTCGTCGATGAGGTCGGCGCTGACGGTGCCGACCAGCTCGTCATGCAGGGGCGCGAGGTCGCCGGCGATACCGAGCAGCACGTGCTTGCTCGCGTCGTACGGCTGACTGGCGAAGCGGGCCGGGTCAGCGCTGCGGCCGGGCCACGAGTGGTGAAAGTACAGCGCTGCCCCATGGTCGATTGCCCACGTCTGGCCGTGCCAGACCAGCAGGTTCGGGTTGCTCCAGGTGCGATCGACATTGGCGGTGAAGGCGTCCAGCCACAGCACCCTGGAGGCCTCGGCGGGCGAAGGTGGCCGCGAGCCGTCGTACCCGAAGGAGCCTGGCAGGAAGTCCACCCCGAGGTTGACGCCGACACTGGCTGTCAACAGGTCCTGAACTTCCTCGTCTGCCTCGTACTTCGCGATCCGTGCGTCCAAGGTCACCGCGCGCAGCTGCGGGACGCGCAGGCCGATGGCCCGGCCGATCTCGCCGACGATGACCTCGGCCGCCAGCACCTTGACCCCCTGGCCGGCGCCGCGCAGCTTCAGAACGTAGGTGCCGTCGTCGTCCGCCTCGACGATGCCGGGCAGGGAGCCGCCCTCGCGAAGGGGCGTGACATAACGGATCGCCTGGATGTGTTCGAGCACCCGCGAAGCCTAGTGCGGCGTCGGGCGTTGAGCCTCACACTGCCACGACGCGGTCGCGACGGCACGCTTCGCGGCGTAGAGCGCGGTGTCGGCCGCGGCAATCGCTCCGTGGGCCGGAAGCGGGCGGCCCACGCCGACCGACAGCGTGACCTTGAGTCCGGGGGCGACCTGCCCCCACGGGGAGCTGCGCACGGCTTCGTGCAAGCGTGCTGCGACCTCTTCGGCCGCCGAACCCCCGCCGAAGACCAGGATGATGAACTCATCCCCGCCGTAGCGCACCGGCACGTCGTCGGACCGGCACAGAGTGCGCAGGATGAGGACGATTCGGCGTAGCACCTCGTCGCCCACGGCGTGCGAGTAGCGGTCATTGACCTGCTTGAACTCGTGCCTCGAGCAGCTGCCGGCGCGCCTCGCCGTAGTCGCCCGACTCCGTCGCGGCCTGGCCCAGGACCAGGTGCGCCAGGTGTGTCTCGACGAGCTCGTCGCGAAGCCGAGAGCCTCCGGTGGCGGCGTTGACCATGCGGGCGGCGAGGCCCGCGCAACGGAGCCGGCTGAGCGCATATGCCTCGATGATCTGAGCGCGGGCCGACATCTCGGAGCTGCCGGCAAGCGTCGCGAGCCTGCCCATCCGCAGTGCCCGTTCGGTGGACCTGACCATATGCGGCCCTGCTTGCCTCCCTTGGCCCGCCACATGGGGTCGGGGACTTCCTCCACGTCGCGAAGAAGGTCCAAGGCAGCGGTCACCGCCTCGTGGTGCTGACCGAGCTCCTGCAGGGCGATGCCCTCGATGTAGCGCAGGAACAGCGTGGTGGCCCGGTCACCCGCCCCCCTGGTCACGATCATCCACGCGCGGCACGCGTGCACGGCGTGCTCGGAGAAGCCCCCGATGTACATCTCGTGCGCGCGTTCCGAGAGGACGTCGAAGGGCCCGAACTCGCTCAACCGGACGAGCGCAGTGCCGATCGGCTCCGCCATCGATGCCTCATCTCGAACCGCGGTGTCCGATTCCGGCTCACCGTCGGGAAACCACGGGCAGACACCCCGACGAATGCACGCTGCGTCAAAGTTATCACCGGCCCACCGCCCGGGCACCGGACTTGGCCAATCCCCTAATGTTGAGGCATGGAGCCGGTCTATACCCCCGTCATCTGGACCGCCCGCGCCGTCTTCGCGGCGCAGGGCCTGAAGTTCACCGTCACCGGTGCGCGCAACATCCCGAAGTCCGGCGGCGCGGTCCTGGTGACCAACCACCTGAGCTACATGGACTTCGCGTATGCCGGCCTGGCGGCGGTCCCCAGCAAGCGGCTGGTGCGCTTCATGGCCAAGGACGACGTG
>JACMPC010000212.1 GCA_014377705.1 Dermatophilaceae bacterium | reverse complement strand
TCGAAGTGCTCGGTGGTCTCGCCGCAGCGGGAGGCTTCGGTGGCCTGACCTTCCGGCACCGCGCTCGCCGCTCGTGAGTACCAGCTCGTCGTCCTGGGGGCTCGCGACGGTTGTGGTGGGCGGGGTGGCCTTGATCGTGGTAGGCGCCACCGGCGGAGGCAGCTCAGCGTCGTCGCTCAATGATGCGTCCCGGCTTTCCGCACCGCTGCCAGTGGCCGGTGCGGCTGCTGTGGCCCCGGTGCCGACGGCCCAGAGCATGGGCCCGTCGACCATCGCTGTCCCTTCCCTGGGTATGACGGCGGGCATTGGTAGAGCGACTATGCAAGACGGTGAGCTCACCCCACCACTGGACCCCGGTGTGGTGGGTTCCTGGTCCGGTTCGGCCCCGTTGGACGCAGCGGCCGGCGAGGTGACCCTGACTGGGCACGTGAACTACGGCAACCTCGGTCCCTTTGCGTTCGGTCGGCTCGCCGAGCTCGCGCCGGGAGAGCTGGTGTACACCACCGACGCACAGGATAAGCAAACGGCCTGGCGTATTGATTCTGTCAAAGCCAGGCCGAAGTCCGCTGGAGTCGACCCGGCCGCCTTCAACGGCACCTCCGGCGCCCGACAACTCGCGCTCGTCACCTGCGGCGGACGGTTTGACGCCGCCTCCCACTCCTACGAAGCCAACGTGTACGTCCTGGCCCACTCGGTCCCTGCGGGCTGAGGGAGCCTGTACGCAGGTGCCGTTAACCCGGGGCTTCCACGGGTCAGGTGCTAGTCGGAGGGTTGTGGGGCTGGCAGGTGCCTCCCAACTGGGAAGACTGGTCTCGCGACAGTTCAGTCTGACTAGCTCGAAGGAGCACCTTCCCGGTGACGAGGAGCAGCCCGTTCCACCGGCGTCCTACGGAGGTGTCGGGACCGGTGTTGGCGGTCGGTCAGGCCGGTGGGGTGCTGCTCACCGAGACCATCCAGGTGGCGGGGCTGGCCAGACATCAGCGGGTTTCCTTCGTCGGTTCGGGGGTGATCGGGTGCAGCGGGCAGCAGGCAGCAGGCAGCGGGCAGCGGGTAGTGGGCAGCGCCGGTCCGGGGAGCGGGTTACACGGGCAGTCGGGCACCAAACACTGAGCCGGGGCCAGGCGCGTTCTACGTGGGGCTCTCACGCTGCTGCGTCCTTCGGATACGCCGCGCAGAGGGTGCGTCCGGCGAGAACGATGAGCAACGGGCGGGCGCAGCCGGTGCACTGTTCGGCGCCCGCCGTCACGCTTGTCGCCGATGTCACGGACCCCGTGGCAGGTGGTCCTCGAGGTGAACCTTCTCCCCGCCGATCACTACCAGAAAGGTCAGAAGGTAGGCATAGGACTCTCTCCTGTTTAATTGGGGAAGCGGGGCGACTGACATTTCTTGGACTAATTTCTTGAGGGTCGATACCCTCGGCAACACAGTCGCTCCACCGTGTCGCAGGCTTGCCAGCGCACTCGATCTCTGACTCGTCAACGGTGAGCACGCCGAGCATGTTGAGCGCTTGGAGCTGGCGGCCGACAGTGCTGCGAGGCTTGCCGACACGCTTGCGCACGTCGGCGGTGGAGGTGTCCAGGTTGGCGGCCACGTCGTCAACGATCTCCAGCCGAAGCGGTGGCATCGAGTCCCGGGTGCAGCGGTTCGCCAGGGTTAGCGCGGGCTGCCGGCCCATCCTCAAGGCCACGGCACCTCGCACTACCTGCGGGAGCTGCTTGGCGAAGCGGGTGGGCATCTCCGGGGCGTGGGCATCGATCACGTCCCCGCGGTAGTAACTCCACCGCGGTCCGCGCCAGGGTCACCAGGTCAGCCGCTGCGAGCAGCACCTCGGTCTCCTCGGCAGTGACCGGCTCGGGTGAGAGGTCCATCCCGGCAAGCACCCCGCGTACCGCTTCGGCCAGCTCGGCGCGCATCACCAGCTCTGAGCCGGTGTTGGCGATGGCCTGACGACCAGCAGCGGTGCCGCCCCTGGTGAAGTTCATGCGCACCAGCACGAACCTGTCTCTCATTGGTCTTGACCCCGGTTGGTGGACTCGGGGTTGTGCGGCGTGAAGGTCTGCCGCGGGGTGGGTGCAGTGCTGCAGTTCGAACTGGACGGGGCTGATCTGGCCGATCGAGGAGCGGCGGCGGCGGTTGTAGCGGTCTTCGATCCAGGCGCTGACGGCGAGCGTGGCGCGGGTCTTGGTGGGCCGGACGCGTCGGTAGTAGAACTCGGTCTTCAGGGTGGCGAGCAACGATTCGGCCATGGCGTTGTCCCAGCACACCCCGGTCCGCCCCATGGTGCGGGTGATGCCGTTGGCGGCGGCGAAGGTGGTGATCTGGGTCGAGGCGTGCTGGTCGAGGCGTACTGGGTGCCGCGGTCGGCGTGGAACACCACCTTCGCGGGCAGCTCGCCGCGCAGGGTGATCGCCATCTGCAGCGCCTGCTCGACCAGGTCGGCGCGCATGTGCTCGGCGATGGCCCACCCGACCACCCGACGGGAGTGGGCGTCGATCACCGTCGCCAGGTACAGCCACCCTTCCCAGGCGCGCAGGTACGTGATGTCGCCAACCCAGACACGGTTCACCAT
>JACMPC010000211.1 GCA_014377705.1 Dermatophilaceae bacterium | reverse complement strand
CGCCCCAGAGTCCCGTCGGCGCCGGCGGCCAGCTAGCCGGCTCCCAGCGTGTCAGGCCTGGGACCCCGGTCCGGGTTCGCATCCCGTGGGGCTACCGGCTCTTCAGACGCCAGATAGTCATGGCATGCGCTGGGTCGGCATCGGGCCGGCTGGCAGCGACCCGAAAGTCGCCGGGAAAGCTGATCCCGCACGTCGCAAGGCTCTTGGCGACGCCGGGGTTGACAGCAGCACCGTCGGTTGACGCACGACCGCCTACCGGCCCAGGCTCCAGGACGAAGAGGTCATCAGGCGGATGCGTCGCGCAGGCGAGGCGCAGTGACCTGAACCCGGACGGCAGGTTTCCGTGGCCGAGCCAAGGGGTTGCATACCCATTGTGGTTGAACGCGAAGAGCGCGCCTGGGGAGTCGATCGCGACGGTGGGGACCCCGGCTGCGCCAAGTGAACGACCGGTGGCATAGATCCAGTCGATCCAAGCCGCATCGGTCGCGGTCAGCAGGATCCCCCGCAGCTCCGGGACCGATGACGACGTGTCTTGGGAGAGCAGGGACAGCGACCGGTACGGCTTCGCGATATCGGCCTTGACCGACAGAGCCACCATGACGACAACGACACAGCCGATGAGTGCAGGCACACAACGAGCCCGGCTTCGCAGCAGCGCCGCCCGTCGCATCAACAGCACCAGAGCGATGCCGAGGACCACAGCCCACACAGTGGCGGAGAAGACAAGCTCCTCAGCGATCCCGTTGTTCGTTCCCACGGCACTGATGAACGGCGCAGCCAGAACCGCGGACCATGCGATGGCGATCGACAGTGACCGGCTCACGGTCGAACGGCGCATCTGAGCACCGTCAGACCCCGCAATCACAAGCCCGATGGTGCCTGCCAGGCCGATGAAGCCGATGATGACCGCGAGGTATGGCCACACGGGAGCTCTCGGCAAGGTGGCCAGGGCAACGAGCAGAAGAGCCGCCAGAACCCAGGTGAGCCAGTCAGTGGCCGCCGCTTTCACCCTGCCGGCGTCAGGGGTGAGTTTGGCTTTCCGGCGGAAGGTTGCCATGGAGAGCGTGAAGAGCAGCAGTGCCGGGACAAGTGCCCGTCCCATCGAGTTCAGGGAGTTTGAGTAGGTGGAGATCATCGCCGACAACGGATGCCCGGCTGCGTCCTGAGCCGACCTGTCAAAGACCAGAGCGAACGCATTCTTGAGGTAGGCGACGATGGGGGATCCCGTCGCCCACAGCACCAGCAGCATGACGGTTGCCCCCGCACCCGCCCCGAGAAGCCTTTTCCACAGTCGGTAGCACGGGTTCGGAATGAAGAGTCCGAGTAGCAGAAACACCCCGAAGACCATTGCCGAGGTCACCTTGGCGAACAGGAGAAGGGTCGTGAGGGCCCCGAGCCCTGGCCAGATCAGGCCTAACACCCGCGCGGGTGCCCGGTGACCCGGCGAGGCCACTCCCCAGGCAAGCGCGAGCAGGATGAGGGCCACACCGAGCTGGGAGAACCAGGACCCGAGCTCGTTGTAGCTGAGGTACCGGGGCGGGTAGCTCCAGGCAAGGAAGGTCCCGACCTGGGCAAGCAGCAGGACGAACGCCCATCCAGATCGCGAGAGGTTGATCCCGACCCAGCGCAGGGCGATCCGGGCACACCAGACGAGAGCGCCGCTGAGCAGGACGTAGCCGACCAACCGCGTGATCCTCAGGGCGAGAGCACTCTGGCCGGTCAGCTCGTAGAGCGGATGAAGCAGGTGCTGGAATCCCAGCGGCACCTCGGTCGCGATCCGGTTGCTGGCGATCATGGTGTCGACGAAGGCCTCATCGGTCCAGTCGAAGCCGCGTGGCAGCGTCAACACGATCGCGGCATACGTGACGGATACGACTGCCGCCATGAACGCCGACGGCAGCAGGCGCAGCGACCGGCTACGGCTCTCCTGCCTGGTGCCCGCGGGCACCTGTCCCGTCACGGCAGTCCTTGTCTCCGTCACCAGGTCCTACTCGGGGGCACTCGGGTTGTCGGAGTCTGTCTTCACCAGGAAGGTCGGCTTCCCGGTGCTGCGCGTGTGCAGACGGCCGATGTACTCCCCGATGATCCCCAGGGACAGCATCTGGGCACCCGAGAAGACCGCGACCATCGAGGCGACCGTGGTGAAGCCGGCGACGGTGGTGTCACCCACCGCATACTTCCAGATGACGACAGCACCCAGCACCGCTCCGATCATCGCGCAGACGCCGCCGAGCCACGCGACAACCCGCAGCGGCACATTGCTGTACCCCGTGATCATGTTCAGCGCGTGGCGCGCGAGTGCGCGCAGCGTGTAGGAGGACTTCCCGATCGTCCGTTGGTCCATCTGCACCACGACGTGGGAAGTCGAGGTGGTGGTCCACGACAGAAGCACGTCAAGGGAGACGTAGGGGTCGTCGATGTGCGAGAAGCCGTCTCGCAGGGCGGTCCAGAAGGCTCGGAAGGCGCTGACGTCCTCTGCCGCGGGCACACCTGCCAGACCCAGCCCCCTCTTGATCGTCCGGGAGGCGGCTGAGCGCCAGAACCCGTGCTCCTCCTTGAGGGGCACGCCGTAGACGAGGTCGGCCTCGCCGCGAGCCAGCGGCACGAGCATGGCGGGGATCTGGTCCGGACGATGCTGGAGGTCGTCGTCCATCGTGACGACGACCTCGTACCTGGCGCGGACGATTCCCGCGAGCAGGGCGTTGTGCTGTCCGTAGTTGCGCCGCAGCTCGATGGCCCGCACCTCGGGGTGTGCTGCGGCGAGCTTGTTGGCGACATCAGCGGTGCCGTCCGTGCAACCGTCCACCACGAGCAACACCTCGAACTCCGAGACGGGATTGACGACGGTGGGCTTCACGAGCTCTGCGAAGATCGCGTCCACCAGGGGTCGCAGAGTCTGCACGGACTGGTAGCAAGGGATGACGATGCTGATACGCACAAGACAAGAATGCCCTATCCCTGCTGAATCCTGGCCGGCTGGCGCGGGAAGCTCACGAGCCTGGGACCGAGGAAGGCCAGGGCGAAGACGATCACCTCGTCGATCAGGATGGCAGTCAGGTGCTGAAGGCCAATGGCGAGCAGCGCGGCCTTACGGCATCGGGACCTGACCCGTCTCGCCCCAGAACCCGGTCAGACACCCGCCCGGCGCAGGTGATCGGCCGGGCCACGTGCCGTAACCTGAAAGGCGTGCCGAGACCCCCGATACCCTACTCCCAGCCGTATCGCGCTCCCCACGAGAGCGAGTACCTGGAGCAGGTCCTCAGCAGCGGTTGGACGCACGGAGATGGACCCTTCACCAAGAGAGCCAGCGCTCTTCTGGCCGGCCTCACCGGATGCGAGTCCGTCTTGCTGACCGGGTCGGGGACTCACGCCCTCGAGCTTGCAAGCTGGTTGCTCGAGATCGGCCCCGGTGACGAGGTGATCGTCCCCAGCTTCACCTTCTCGACGACGGCGGCCTCGATCGTCATGACCGGCGCCACGCCGGTGTTCGTCGACATCGACCCGGCAACCGGCAGCCTCGACATAGGGGCAGCCGAGGCGGCACTGACCGAACGGACCAAGGCCGTCTACGTCGTCCACTACGGCGGCGTCGCGCCCGACATGGACCTGCTCACCGCGATGGCCGCACGGGCGGAGATCCAGATCGTCGAGGACAACGCCCACGGCCTCGGCGCCCGGTGGGGTGGTCGCCCGTGCGGAGCCTTCGGCGTCCTGGCTGCGCAGAGCTTCCACGCGACCAAGAACATCCAGTGCGGCGAGGGCGGCGGCCTGCTCATCAACAAGGCGTCGCTGCGGGAACGCGCCGAGATCCTTCGGGAGAAGGGGACGGACAGGTCGAGGTTCCTGCGTGGCGAGATCGACAAGTACAGCTGGATCGACCGCGGGTCAAGCTACCTGCCGAGCGAGCTGACCGTCGCCGTGCTGACCGCCCAGCTCGAGGACTTCGACACGATCCAGAGGCAGCGACACACCATCTGGAGCACGTACGCGCAGTCGCTGGAGACCTGGGCCAAACAGTCCGGTGCGACACTGATGTCCCCACCGCCAAAGGTGGAGCACCCCGCGCACGTCTTCTACCTGCTCACGCCGGACGCCGAGAGCCGCACCGCGATGCTCGAACACCTGCGGGCTGCAGGCGTCGGGGCGACGTTCCACTACATCCCGCTGCACTCGAGCGTTGCGGGTCAGCGGTTCGGGCGCACCCCCAACCCCTGCCCCGCCACTGACGACTTCGCCTCGCGCATCGTCCGGCTACCGCTGTGGCCGGGGATGACCGACTCGCAGGTGGACAGGGTGATCAGCTCGGTTCACGACTTCGAGCCTGCGGCGCCCTGATGTCCTGGGACCAGCTGCTCGAGCCGGGCGTAGTGGTGCGCGACAGCCCGCTGGAGACCGAACGGTTCGGCTACTCGACCACCCGCCTCACGATCGGGCCGGGCCCGGTCGACGCCGGGCGCCTCCTCGCGACGATCGAGGGCCTCGCCGCGGACCTGGTCGTCGTACGGTATGACGCCGCTCGCCTTGAGCTGGCCGGCGTCTTCGCCCGTTCGGGTCGTGCCGTGCTACCGGCCGGAGCGTTGACCTACTGGGAGAAGCCGCTCGCCGTGGCCGAGCCCTCCAGACCCACGCCACCCCCAGGAATCGAGGTGCTGACCGCGGACACGATGGATGCCGAGGTGGTCTCGGCACTGGTCCAGGAGATCGTCCGGGCGTCGTTCCAGGACTACGGGAACCACTACCTGGCGAACCCGCTGCTGGACCCTTCCGCGGCACTGGCCGGTTACCAGGACTGGGCGGTGCGCTCACTGCACGCGAACCCGGGCAACGTGCTCGTCCTGACGGATCGACGCGAGCCGATCGGGTTGGCGACCCTGGAGTCCGGTGCCGACGCCGGCCACCTCGAGATCCTGCTCGCCGGCCTCGTCCCTGCGGCTCAGGGCAGGCGCCTGTACGGGTCGCTGCTTGACGGCTGCGAGAGGCTGGCCGCCGCACGCGGTGCCCGCCGGATGGTGATCTCGACTCAGGTCCACAACGTCCGGGTGCAGCGCGCCTGGGCTCGGCAAGGCCTGCGTCCCTTCGCCGCGATCGAGACGGTTCATCTCCTCGACCGCGCGCTCCTGCTCGCCTCACCGGGCAAGGCGACTGACGTGCGCTGCCGTGGAGTGACGTGTTAGCGCCGCCAGATGACTCAAACAGACCGG